>CAXRCQ010000186.1:0-3069 GCA_964228845.1 Blastomonas sp. | reverse complement strand
GGGCGGGTCGGCAAACAGCCCGTGGGGGTAGGCGATCGGCCCCTGCTGCAGCACCGCGATGAAGCGCGCCTGATCGTCGTGCAAGTCTGCCATGATGTCAGGCCGCGATGGCAGAAACAGCGCGCTCCACGATCGACGCCGCGCGCTCGGCCTCGGCGATGAGCACCGCATAGTCGGGCACATTGGTGTCCCACTCGACCAGCACCGGTTTCGCGCCAGCACGGCGGACAAAGCGCTCGAAAAGCGACCAGGTCAGATCAGTGACGTGGCTGCCATGGTTGTCGATGAGCAATGGCTTGCCATCGTGCCATTCGGTGGCATGGCCCGCCAGATGGATTTCCCCGACCAGCGCCGGATCGATGGCATCGACATAGGCCAGCGGGTCGGCCTGCAGATTGGTGCAGCTGACCTCGACATTGTTGATGTCGAACAGGAGCCCGCAGCCGGTGCGGCGACATAAGGCGTGGATGAACTCCACCTCGTCCATCTCGTCATGCGCAAAGGCAAGGTAGCGCGAGGGGTTCTCGACGAGGATCCGCCGCTGCAGCCGCCCTTGCACGCGATCGACCTGCGCGGCGACGTGATCCAGCGCAGCACGGGTATAGGCGATCGGCAGGAGATCGGGATAACGATCGCCGCTATTGCCCGACCAGCTGAGATGATCCGAGACGCTGGCGGGATCATAGCGATCGCACAGGGCCGCGAGCTGTTCCAGTTCCCCCGTGTCCAGCCCGTCGGCCGTGCCGATCGACAGGCCGACGCTGTGAAAACTCAGCGGGTAGCGCTCGGCGATGGCGGAAAGCCAGCGATGAGGTGGCCCACCATCGACGAAATAGTTCTGCGGGTGAACCTCTACCCATCCGGGCAGCGGAAAACCCGGTTGGGGTTCCAGAACATCGCGATAATGGGCCGGTTTCAGCCCTATGCCAATCAGGGGGGGGAGCATCGGCTGAACGCCTACCTCATCCGCGCTTCCGGTGCTGGCGGTACAGGGGCCGCCAGCGCCGGAACAGGTTGCGTCAGCCGCGTGGGGTCGGCTTCTTGGCACCCTTCAGTGCGGTCAGCGAACCGCCGAGCTTGGCGCATTCGCCCTTGGCGACATATTTCCAGGCATTGCCCTGATAATCGACGGTCGAGGTGCCCGCGCACGAGGTGCCGGGACCGGCGGCGCAATCGTTCTTGCCCTTCAGCGAAACGCCATAGCATTTTTCCTTTTCGCCAGCCGCAGCGGCGGGCGTGGCGGCCAGGGTGGCTGCAGCCAGAACCGCAGCGGCGGCAGTGCCGAGGGTGATGATCGAATTCGACATGGGATCGTCCTTCTTCAAACTGGGTCGCGGGTTTGACAGTGAGGCTGTCCAGCCTGCCTGTCAGCCTGGTCTTTCGACCGATCCGGAGCGCAGGTTACCCGGAAAAATCTCAGGGTGCAAAAAATTCTGCGGGCCATGGGTTGACCCTATTACCCGCCACGCTATCTAGCGCCTCGTTAGCACTCACCCCAGCCGAGTGCTAATCGCGAGAGCGGGCGCAACATCCTGTGCCAGCCGCGAAGGGGGTTTCACTAATTTCAGTGACGCAAGGAAAGGCTTAACGCATGACATTTCGTCCGTTGCACGACCGGGTTCTGGTGCGCCGCATCGAAGCCGAAGAAAAGACCGCTGGCGGGATCATCATCCCCGACGCCGCCAAGGAAAAGCCGTCGGAAGGCGAAGTGATCGCCGTCGGCGAAGGCACCCGTGACGAAGCCGGCAACCGCATCGCGCTCGACGTCAAGGTCGGCGACAAGATCCTGTTCGGCAAGTGGTCGGGCACCGAAGTGAAGATCAACGGCGAAGACCGGATCATCATGAAGGAAAGCGACATTCTGGGCATTCTCGGCTGATCCAGCCCGACTGACCCACCGACCTCATTCGACAAGAAGGAACATTTCTCATGGCAGCTAAAGACGTAAAGTTTGGCCGCGACGCACGCGAACGCATCCTGCGCGGCGTGGATATCCTCGCCGATGCCGTCAAGGTGACCCTGGGCCCCAAGGGCCGCAACGTCGTCATCGACAAGAGCTTCGGCGCTCCCCGCATCACCAAGGACGGCGTCAGCG
This sequence comes from Blastomonas sp., assembly GCA_964228845.1. Lineage (GTDB taxonomy): Bacteria > Pseudomonadota > Alphaproteobacteria > Sphingomonadales > Sphingomonadaceae > Blastomonas. The sequence continues at coordinate 974 of CAXRCQ010000186.1, read as the reverse complement.
TCGCCAAGGAAATCGAACTGAAGGACAAGTTCGAGAACATGGGCGCGCAGATGGTCAAGGAAGTCGCTTCCAAGACCAACGACATTGCCGGTGACGGCACCACCACTGCGACCGTTCTGGCCCAGGCGATCGTGCGCGAAGGCATGAAGTCGGTTGCCGCCGGCATGAACCCGATGGACCTGAAGCGCGGCATCGACCTCGCCGTCGGCAAGGTCGTCGAGAACCTCAAGAGCCGCTCGAAGGACGTGGCCGGTTCGAACGAGATCGCCCAGGTCGGCATCATCTCGGCCAATGGCGACCGTGAAGTCGGCGAAAAGATCGCCGAAGCCATGGAGCGCGTCGGCAAGGAAGGCGTGATCACCGTCGAGGAAGCCAAGGGCCTCGAGTTCGAACTCGATGTCGTCGAAGGCATGCAGTTCGACCGCGGTTACCTGTCGCCCTATTTCATCACCAACCCCGACAAGATGACCGTCGAGCTGGATAACCCCTATATCCTGATCCACGAGAAGAAGCTGTCGAACCTGCAGGCGATGCTGCCGATCCTGGAAGCTGTCGTGCAGACCGGTCGTCCGCTGCTGATCATCGCCGAAGACATCGAGGGCGAAGCGCTGGCCACCCTGGTGGTCAACAAGCTGCGCGGTGGCCTGAAGGTCGCGGCCGTCAAGGCTCCGGGCTTCGGTGACCGTCGCAAGGCGATGCTGGAAGACATCGCGATCCTGTCGAAGGGCGAGATGATCAGCGAAGACCTGGGCATCAAGCTGGAGAACGTCACGCTCGGCATGCTCGGCCAGGCGAAGCGCGTCTCGATCGACAAGGACAACACCACCAGCGTCGATGGCGCCGGTGAAGCCGATGCGATCAAGGCCCGCGTCGAGCAGATCCGTGCCCAGATCGAAACCACCACCAGCGACTACGACCGCGAAAAGCTGCAGGAACGCCTGGCCAAGCTGGCTGGCGGCGTGGCCGTGATCAAG
>CAXRCQ010000185.1:0-3762 GCA_964228845.1 Blastomonas sp. | reverse complement strand
TTCGGCTTCGGCGCGTCCGATCCTGGCCATGGCGCTGGCAACTTGCGGCGAGTTTGCCAGCCCTTCCTCGATCAGCGCCGTCAATTGCGGATCGCTCGCCAACCGCCACCACTGATCGGGAGGCCAGATTGTCTCGCCCCGCGCGGCAAGGGTCTGTGATGCGTCGATCGTGTCGGCGGTTTGCATCGCCGGTGCCACACCCGGCTTGGGAACCGGGACGCAAGCAGCGAGCGCGAGGACCGCGGTTGCTGCCAGCAGCGACCGATGATCAGCCAACATAGGCCCCCCTGCCGCTGGCGATCAGCTTCCCTTCCACATCCTCAATCCGGGTCTCGGCAACGCTCAACTGCTTGCCAAGCTTGACGACCTTCCCGATCGCGCGCAGCGGTCCCGAAGTTGCGGGGCGATGGAAATCGACCCGCATATCGGCGGTCGCCCGCGCCGAGCCGCCGAGCGCGTTGATCGTGTAAAGCCCCGTGAGGTCGATCAGCGCGGAGAGAATGCCCCCGTGCGCTGATCCGATCATCGGGTTGGAGACGATTTCATCGCGCCACGGCATTTCGAGGATCAGTTCGTCGGCGGTCAGCGCGACGATATCGAGCCCGAGCCAGCGGTGGAACGGAGCAATCAGTAGCATCTCGCGCAGGGATTGCAGCTTCTCGTCCGATGGTCTGCCGCTCATCGTCAAGCCCCTTGCCCGTGGGTGCGGATCAGGAAATCGACAATCGCCTCGCCGAAAATGTCGTTCTGGTCGCCGACCACCATGTGCGTGGCATCGGCGATGTTGCTGTATTCGGCGTGGGGAACCAGCCCGCGAAAATGGGCCACCGCTTCGGGGGAGACCAGGTCACTGGAGCCGCCGCGAACCAGATGGACCGGGAGGGTAAGCTTCATCGCGGCACCGCTGAGTTCGCTGCGCCCGTGATCGCCCGAATCGCCGTCCAGCTCATGGCGGCGCATCACGCCGTCGATAAAGGCCGGATCCCAGTGCCAATAATACCGCCCGTCTAGTCTTTGACGCAGGTAATGGGCCAGCCCCGTCGATGCCTTACGACTGGGGCGGTGCGGCAAATATTCGGAAATGATGCGCGCCGCTTCGTCCGGGGATGCAAAGCCCTCTCGCGCATGGGCGGCCATGAAACCGACAACCCGCGCGACGCCGCTCGCTTCCATTTGCGGGGTAATATCGACGAGGGTAAGTGACGCGAAGCTGCCCGGTGAAATTTGACCTTCGGCAACAATCCCGGCCAGCCCGCCAAGCGACGCGCCAATCAGTGCTGGCTTGCGATCCAGGTTGGCGGAAATGGCGACGAGATCACTGGCGAAATCGGCAATGTCATAAGCCCCATTGCTGGCCCATTCGCTGTCGCCATGACCGCGCAGATCGATGGCGATGGCGCAAAAACCATGACCGGCGAGCAGGGTCGAAATCTTCTTCCAGGCGCGTCGGGTTTGCCCACCGCCATGTGCAAGGACGACTGGCACGCCCTCTCTCGCCCCTACGATAGAGGCGGCAATAGCGTGGCCGGAATGCCCGGTCAGTTTGATCGACTCACTGTGCATGCGCACTTCTTACTGTATTATGTCTTACAGTAAAGTCTTTTCAATTGAGCGCGCGACGGCTATGGCGCGTGACCGATGCCCGAGGAAACCGACCAGAATAGCTTCGTCACCGAAGCCGACGAGATCGTCTTTCTCGTCGAGGAAGTGCCGCGCAAACTGCGCAAGTTGTTCGATGCCTCAACGGCAAAATTCGGACTCTCCCGAACCCAATGGCGCGCGCTCGCCTATATTTTCCGGACACCGGGTCTCACCCAGACGGAACTGGCCAAATGCCTCGAACTGGAGCGCGCAAGCGTAGGCCATGTGATTGATCAGCTGGAAAAGGCCGAATATGTCGAGCGGCGTGCAGTTGAAGGCAACCGCCGGGTCTGGACGCTGCACCTATTGCCCAAGGCAATCGACATACTACCCTCGCTCCGGCGAGAGGCCGACAAGATATACGCCCGGCTGCTTTCCGGGATTTCGGAAGCGGATTTCGCGGCAGTCAAATCCTTGTTGGCCGCAATGTCCAGCAACCTCGAGGAATAATTCCTTGGACATGGTCTCCGAAAGCGGCCCTCATGGCCCGCTGGCGGTCGCGCTGGGAGAGAGCATGGGGGTTAGCCCGCGCCCGTTTCTCGTCGCGGTCATGATCGCAGGAAGCGCGGCGTTTGCCACTCCCTTCGGCTACCAGACCAACGTGCTTGTCTATCAGATGGCGGGGTATCGCTACATGGACTTCGTCAAGATCGGGCTGCCTTTGAACCTGATCACCTGGATTGTTGCCGTGGCTGCGATCACATGGTTTTTCCCTTTCTGAGATCAGGCCCAACCCGGCCAAATGATGACCTCGTCAATCCATGAGCAAATTGACTTATACGGAAGACCATCCGCAAGCTCAGTGCGGTACTGCCCCTAGTTCAAAGCCTGTCTTGTCGTGCATGGCAAAGCGGTCGACGATGTCAGCGCTGGCTGCGTTGTAGCCGATCACGTTCACTTCAGAACCATCGCGGCGCAGGCGGGCGACGATCTTGTCGAGCGCGCCGACTCCGGAAATATCCCAGAAATGCGCCCTCGACACATCGATCGTCACGGACCTGTCTCCCTCTGGCTGGAACGCACAGGTGAACCGGTCGACAGAGGCGAAGAAGATTTCACCGCGGACTTTATAAAGGACCATGCCGGTGTTTCTGTCGGAGGTGCGTTCCACCGAGAACATGCGGCGGACCTTGCCGGCGCAGAAGATGCCCGAGAGCAGCACGCCGGTCAGCACCCCGAGCGACAGATCGTGTGTAACAACAACGACGACCACAGTTGCCACCATGACGACCGAGGACGTCGGCGGATGGCTGCGCAGGTTGGGGATCGAGTTCCAGCTGAAGGTACCGATCGAAACCATGATCATCACCGCGACCAGGGTCGCCGCCGTCAGCAAAAAGGATGCTGCTTTCGACCGCGGCGCACCCCATCAGGCGTCGAAGCCAAAATGTCGCCGCTGCGCGCTCCATTCATTAGGAAATGGCGCGGCCAGCGTGGCAAGATCAATTCCGTCGCCCTGTCGGCCGTCAAGAATTGCATCGACGATGTCAGGGGCCAGCAGCGTCATGCGCAGGACCCGGGTCAGATAGCTCAGGCCGATTTTTTCTTTCTCAGCGAGGTCCGACACCGATGTGTAGGCTCCGGTTTCCAGCAGGCGTTTCCAACGAAAAGCCCGGGCCAGGGCCTTCACCACCGTGTTGTCGGTGCGCGGGCGCTGAAGCTGGGCTCCGGCTGGCAGACCCATCTCCTTGCGGCCGCCGCGCTTGGTGATCTGGAAAGGAATGTGGATCGACACTGTCTGGGGAATTGTCACGACCTTGCTCACGCTGCCTCCTCCAGTTCCGGCACCTGCAGTTCCCGGGCCAGCGCATCGAGCCCGTCCACCCTCAGCTTCAGTTCCAGCCCGGCGCTGCCAACGATGACCCGGTCGATCAGTAGCTGCACGATCCGGGCCTGCTCGGCCGGGAATAGTTCATCCCACATTGGGTCCAGATTGATCAGTGCTTCCCGCGCTTGAGCTTCGGTCAATGCGGGCGCGTGTTTGACGGCCTCCTTCCATGCGCCGAGGATGATTTCCGGCTGCCGGAACACGGCCCGCAGTTGATTGACGACCGCGCCTTCGATTTCGGCGGCGGGGACGCGCCCGACCGTGGTGGAGCCTGCTCCATGGCGGAGTAGCGT
>CAXRCQ010000184.1:0-10118 GCA_964228845.1 Blastomonas sp. | reverse complement strand
GACCTCGAACGCCGCTCGGTTCTGGCCGCGATGATCGCGAGCGCCTTGCCGCTCGACGCCGCACTGGCTGCGGAGGCGCGTGCCATGGCTGATGCGCCGACCTATGCCGCCGTCGCGATGCAGCTTGCCGCGCGATCGGTCGAACGCGCGCCCGATCGTGCCGCCGCCCGCGCGCAGGTGCTCGCCATGATCGGCGAGGTCGAGGCCAAGATCCGCTCGGCGCGCATCTTCATCGAGCAATATGGCGGGCACCCGGTAAAGCTCGCGGTGCTGCCCGAATATCTGTTCACCAGCTATCCGGGGCGCATCTCGATCCCCGATTTCGCGTCTTTGGCCGCGTTCGAGATGCAGGGCCCCGAGTACGAGTCGCTGGGCAAGGTCGCGCAGAACCTGAAGCTCTTCCTGGCGGGCAATGCCTATGAGGTCGACCCCAATTTCCCCGGCCTCTATTTCCAGGCGAGCTTCCTGATCGCGCCGTCGGGTGAGCTGGTATTGCGCTATCGCCGCCTCAACTCGATGTTCGCGCCGACGCCGCACGATGTCTGGAGCAAATATCTCGACGTCTACGGCATCGACGGCGTGTTCCCGGTGGCGCGCACCGAGATCGGCAATCTGGCCGCGATTGCCTCGGAGGAGATCCTCTATCCCGAGATCGCCCGCGCGCATGCGCTGCGCGGCGCGGAAATCTTCCTGCATTCCTCGTCGGAGATCGGTTCGCCGATCGATACCAACAAGGCCATCGCCCGGCGCGCGCGCGCGTTCGAGAACATGGCCTATGTCGTCTCGGCCAACACCGCGGGGATCGAGGGCACCGGCCTGCCGCTCGCCAGCGCCGACGGCAACAGCCAGGTGATCGACTATAAGGGCCGGGTGCTCGCCGAATCGAACAGCGGCGAGACCTTCACCGCCTTTGCCGAGATCGACCTTGGTGCGCTGCGCCATGCGCGGCGGACGCCCGGCATGACCAACTATCTCGCGCGCCAGCGGCTCGAACTGTTTGCGCAGGCTTATGGTGGTGTGCGCCACCCGGCCGACGGGATGCTCGAGGGCGGGGCGGTGAAGGTGCCCGATCGCGACTATTTCAGGCGCGTCCAGGAAGAGGTGATCGAGCGCATGGCGAAGGACGGGTTGATCTAGCTTGGCCGTCCAGGCACCTACCTCCGTCTGTCCCGAGCCCTTCGGCTGGCTGTCGAGACAGCCGCTCAGGGTAAACTAAAGTCGAGGGACGTGATCGGAAAGGGTGATGCAAGGTCCCTCGACTTCGCTCGGGACAAACGGAATTGGGTTAGACGGAAGACAACACATGACGCATAAATTCGATGTCGCACCGCCCTATACCGCCGTGGCGCTGCACGGCGTGTCGCCGCAGCCCAGCCATGACGAGGCGGCGCGGTTCGACTTTCTGGCGAACCTCAACAAGTATCTCTCGGGCACGCTCGGGCCCGGCAACAAGCTGGCGTACGACACGCGCGTGCTGCCCGGCTTTGTCGCCGAACATGGCCGCGAGCCGAAGGACCGGTTCGAGATCCGCCATGCGATAAACCGCGATCCCCATCACCGCTTCTGGTCCGCGCTGAAGCGCAACAGCATGGAAATGCGCCAGCAGAACGGCCGCGCCATGGTGCTGCGGCAGCTCGACGAGCTGAACGCGAAGGCGCGCCAATATAACGAGGGCCGCGACACGCTCGAGCTCGATCCGCAAGTCGCGGTGCCGCGCTATCAGAGCGCGATCGACATCCATTGCATGCCCGGCAGCTATCATGGCGAGGAAATTCCCGGCGATGTCTCCGCCGGGGCCAATTATGACTGCGGCATCTTCGCGACCACCGCAGGTGGGCTGGGCGCGCTGTCCGATGGCGGCGGCCAGGCTTTGGTCAAATGGGCGCGCGAACAGCGGCCCGGCTGGCAGCCGCAGCGCATCCTCGATATCGGCTGCACCGTCGGGCACAATATCGTGCCGCTGGCGCTCGCCTTTCCCGACTGCGAGGTGATCGCGATCGACACCGCCGCGCCGTCGCTGCGTTATGCGCATGCCCGCGCGCAGTCGCTCGGCGCGACCAATATCCGCTTCGTCCAGGCCAATGCCGAGGACCTGTCGCGATGGGAGGACGGGAGCTTCGACTGGGTGCAGACGACGATGTTCCTGCACGAGACCAGCGGCACCGCGCTGCCGCGCATCATCCGCGAGGGCTATCGCGTGCTCAAGCCCGGCGGGCTGATGCTGCACCTCGAACAGCCGCAATATTCGGACACGATGCCGCTCTACGAGCAGTTCATTCGCGACTGGGACGCATTCAACAACAACGAGCCGTTCTGGTCGGCGATGCACGCGCTCGACCTGAAGACGATCATGCAGGACGCCGGTTTTGCCCCCGACGAGCTGTTCGTTACCGGGGTGCGCGCGGTGGTCGATACCGACATCTTCCCCTCCGCCGGCGACGGGAAGGAAGAGGATCACGGCCGCGCCGCCGTATGGCACGCCTATGGCGCGTGGAAGGGCAGCAAGCCTGAATAGGCCTTTGCCGTTTGTCCCGAGCGAAGTCGAGCGACGTCGCGCTCAGCCGGGGTTCGATGCGCGCCGGTGCAAGGATTTGCCGGCCCGGGAGGTGGGCCCCTGCCTTCGCAGGGGACCGGACGAGAATTTTGGAGAATGAAGTGACCGAACCTGTCGACTGGATGATCCGCGCCAATGCCCGCGCCAAGGGCAAGCGTCCCGACTTTCTCGGCGATCCCGACAAGGAACGGATGCTTTCGATGCTGATGGCGGTGATCGGCGAGGTATCGGTGCTGCGCGAACGGCTCGATACGGTCGAACGGTTGCTCGACGCCAAGGGCACGATCAGCCGCGCCGATATCGAAGCCTATAAGCCCGATCGCGAGGCTGGCTATGAGCGCGGCGCGATGATCCGCGAATATATCGCGCGCGTGATGCGCGGGCCGCAGCAGATGATGGAAGCGATGCAGGCCGACGACAAGCCGGTCGAAGAGCTGAGCCGGGAGCTCAAAGAGCTTTGATCTCCGACTAGGGCTGCGGCGCAATCTGCTCGATTCCCGACGCATCGAACGTCGCCATGTACCCATTGTCGCCGACCTTGCCCTGCATGTCGGGGCGCAGGGGCGCTTCGGGATAGACGGTGACGACATAATCGCCCGCCGACGGGCCGAGCCGCAGCGGCTTGATCTTCTCCTGATATTCCCTCGAATTCCAGAAGGCCTGGGCGTTGGCGAGGCAGGGGAAGCGGATCATCAGCACGGTATAGCCTGCGGGCGGCGTTCCCTCGAAGGTCGCAAGCGGGCGGGGAATGTTGATATAATAGCCGCCCAGTCTTTCGTACAATTTGCTGTCGGCAATCGCCTTGCCATAGGCGGCCATCCGGTCACGGTCGTGGGTGGGACCGGCGACCACCATCACGACGGGGGAATCGCAGGCGGGCGTGGGCGCGGTCGTCGAAGCGCCGTCGCTCGCGGCGGCCATCATCAGCAGCGGGGTAATCACAGTTCAGCCTCCGGATCGCGCGAAACGCGCCTTTCGTCGCACAGGGTCCGCTTGAACGGCGTACCGTCGCGGAACCATTGCCAGGTGCGCGCGCGGCTCTCGCCGTCATCGGCAATCTGGATCATCTCGGTAAAGCGCACGCCCGGCTCGTCCTTGCGATGGAGCGTCAGCATCAGCACGTTGTCGAGCGTTTCCCAGCCAGTCCCATGGAACCGGTCGGTATCCCACCATAGCCGCCCCTCGCGGAACACGCCGCCAAAGCTCAGGCGCTGCTCGCGGCCGTCGGGCCAGATGAGGTGGTTGTGCTGGACATAGGCGAACTCGCCCGAGGCGGGGAATTCGCAGCGGGTGCGCATGCGGTGCTGGTCGATCAGCGTGCCATCGGCATCGACATGCCGATAGGTCCCGTCCCATATCCCTTCATGCGCAAACAGCGCGGGCATTTCGCGGGCAAGCAGGTCTCTCATCGCGGCGCATCCTCGGCATAAGCGGCAAGCGGCAAGGGCGCGGCGGTCTGGCGGATCAGCGCCTGCTTGCGGAAATAGCGCAGCAGGCCGCTCTCTCCCATACGCGAGGGGCCCATGCCCGACAGCTTGAACGAGCTGTTTTCCGCATCCCAGACCATCGAGGTCAGCGATCCGTCGTTGATCGAGACCGCGCCCGCCTCAAGCCGCACTGCGACCGCCTCGGCCTCGTCGGCGGTCGCGGCGACCACGGCGGCGGACAGGCCGTAGATGCTGTCATTGGCCTGCCGAATCGCGTCCTCCACATCGTCGAAGGCGATCACCGGCAGCACCGGGCCGAAGGTCTCGTCGCGCACCACGGCCATGTCCGCGGTCGCATCGGCGATGACGGTGGGCCTGAGATACTGGCCGCCACCCAGGCTCTCGACGGTGCCCCCGGTGAGCACCCTCGCGCCCATCGCGACCGCCTCGTCGATCTGCGCCTGCACCTTTGCACCTTGCGGTCCGAAGATGAACGGGCCGATCTCGCCGGTGCCGATATCGGGATGGTTGAGCCGCACCTTGTCCGCTGCTGCGACCAAGGCATCGAGAAACGGCTGGTAGATCGCGCGGGCGACATAGATCCGCTCGATCGACTGGCAGGCCTGGCCGGTGGCGACGATGCTCGCGCGCAGGGCGAGCTGCGCCGCCGCAACCGGATCGGCGCTGGCGAGCACGATCATCGGGTCCTTGCCGCCCAGTTCCAGATTGGCGGGCACGAACGCGCGCGCTGCGGCCTCGGCTACCTTGCGTCCTGTTGCGACCGAACCGGTGAAACAGACATAATCGACCGCCTCGACCAGGGCCTGGCCGGTCGCGGCATCGCCCTCGATGAAGCTGAGCACGGCGGCGAGTTCGGGCACCGCAGCGATGGTCTCGCGCAACGGAGAGATGAAGCGCGGGGTGATTTCCGACGGCTTGACCAGCGCCGCGCAGCCTGCAGCAAGCGCGGGGATCGCGTCGATGGTCGAGAGCACGATCGGGAAATTCCACGGCGCGATCGCCCCGAACAGCGGATAGGGTACAAGCCGCGTCGAATTGCGCACCGTGGGATGCGCGCTCGGCTGGTTGTCGCGCGTATGCTCTGCGATGAGCTTCGGGGCGAGGTCGGCCCAGCGGCGGATGGTGACGGGCAGGCCATCGACCTCGATCTCCGAAATCCGCCGCCGCCCGGTATCGCGCGTCAGCGCATAGAGCAGCGCCTCGCGATGCGCCATAACGGCATCGGCCCAGCGGTGCAGGATCGCCGAGCGCTCGTGAGGCTCCAGCGCTGCCCATCCCGGCTGAGCCCCGCGCAGCCGTGCCGCCTCGACCTGAACGGCGGCGGCATCGAGCGGGGCGATCTCGTAGTCTGCCTCGCCGGTGCGCGGGTTCACGACCTTCACCTTGTCGCACTCCAGCTGTCGAGGATCTCGCTGCCGGTGGCGAACCAGGCGCCCGGCTGCTCGGCGAGCCAGCGCACCAGCCCGTCGAATGCATCGATCCGATAGGGCAGCCCCATGATATAGGGCGTCAGGTGCAGCGGCAGCATCCGCCCGCCATGCGACGCAGCCTCTTTCGCCAGCCAGCCATAGGCTTCGCGCATCTGCTGGGCATAGCTGTCGACCGATTGCTGCTGGACGTTGACGATCTGCCGGTCGGACAGTTCGTGGTTCAGCGGAATGTTGACGATGGCACCGGAGTCGGTGGTCATGGCATAGGGAAGCTCGTCGTTGACCCAGTCGCACATGTAATCGAGCCCCGCTTCGGCGAGCAGGCGCGGGGTGGCGAAGGATTGCGAGCGCGCGATCGACAGCCACCCGCGCGGGCGCGTGCCGCTCGCCTTTTCCAGCGCATCGAGCGAACCTGCGATCAGCGCTCGCTCGTCTTCTTCGCCCAGGCCCGAGGCGATGGTGCCGTTCATGTCGGTCGAATGTGCGATAATCTCGTGCCCGCCCTTGACCAGCGCCTCGATGATCGCCGGGTAGCGCTCCGCGATCGCACCGTTGCACGCGGCCGAGATCTTCACGCCCACCGCCTCGAACGCATCGAGCAGGCGGAACAGCCCGATCCGCGTGCCATATTCGCGCGCGGTATAGTGGCGGTAATCGGGATAGGCGGTCTGCATGTGCCCCGGCGCGCGGAAAGGCACATCACTGGGCACCATCGGGAACCATTCGAGGCTGATCACCGGCCAGATCGCGACGCTCTTGCCGCCGGGCCATTGCACGGGGGGACGTTTGAACAGGTTGCTGTACGGATACAGCTTGTGGTCCATGCCCTCGCGGCGATGGGGATATTCGAGATAGCTTGGGTCGAGTGTCATCGCTGTTGCTCCCGCCATGCATCGACGATCTCGCTTGCGGTCGCGATCCAGGCGCGGCCGTCGGCGGCGATGTGGCGCAACACCTCCTCGAACGGGCCGATGCGGTGCGGCTGGCCGATCAGATAGCTGTGCAGCGGAATGCACATCACCGTGCCGCCGGGCCCGTCCTCGCGCGCGCCTTCGCTCGCCAGCCGCTCGAACTGGCGGATCAGCGTATCGGCATATTCGCGCGGGCTCATGTTGTAGATGAAGAAGCCATAATGGTCGTTGACCTCGAGGCTGTACGGGATCGCGGTCAGCCGCCCGGATTTCACCTTCACATCGGTCGGCTGGTCGTCGTGATAGAGATCGCAGGTATAATCGAGCCCATATTCGGCGATCAGGTCGAGCGTGCGCGGCGTATGGGTGAGCGCCGGGGCGAGCCAGCCGCGGATGCGCTGCCCTGTGGCGCGCTGGACGGTGGCAATGCTGTCCTCGATGATCGCGCGCTCCTGCGCCTCGTCCATGCCATAGCTGTAGCGGGTGTTGTAGATACCGTGGCTGAAGAATTCCCAGCCGCGCTGGCGGGCATCCTCGACCACTTCCGGGATATGGTCGCACAAGGCGACCGACAGGCTGACCGAACCGGGAAAGCCGTGCCGCGTCATCACGTCCGCCATGCGCCAGTGGCCGACGCGGTTGGCATGGTCGCGATGCGCATAGCCGACCACATCGGGATGCGGCTTCGCCCAGCTCTTGCGGTGCGGGTTCGCCGCCGGATCGAGTTCGTAAAATTCGAGGTTCGGCGCGACCCAGACCGCGCAGCTCTTGCCCTCGGGCCAGCGGACCTTGCGGCGGCCACGCCAGGGGGCGAAGTCGTAGAGTTGGGGATCGGGCGTCATGCGCGCGCCTCCAGCCAGTCGATCACCGTCTGCACCGGCTCGACATCGGCATATTTGATCTGAAGGTCGGTAAGGTTGGCGAAGTGATAGCTTTCGTGCTTGTCGGCACAGGTCTCGATCGGGACGATGGTGCGATAGCCATGGCTGAGCGCATCGACTGCGGTGGCTCGCACGCAGCCCGAGGTGCTGCCGCCGGTGACCACCACGGTATCGACGCGGTGGAAGGTCAGATAGCTCGCGAGCTGCGTCTCGAAGAACGCGCTCGGCATGCGCTTGGTATAGTGGAGGTCGTCCGGCCCGAATTCGCAGCGCGGGTCATAGGCGTGGCGCTCGCTGTCATAGCGGATGTTCTGCAGGCTGTCGGGCGTATCGGTGCGCGTGCCCCAGACGCCCGCATCCGCCGCGTCGTCCTTGTACGCGACGCGCGTCCAGATCACCGGCATGCCCCTGGCGCGGGCCAGCGCGGAGATGGTGTTGATATGTTCGATCTGCCGGGGGTCGGTCTCGTAGGCGGTCTTGAACTTGTCGATCCGGGTATAGGCCTGCTGCACATCGACATTCACGATCGCCAGCTTGCTCCCAAAGCCGAACTTGTTGCGCGCCGGATTGGCCATCACCGCCTCGAACAGCTCGCGCGCGGTCTTGTCCTCGCGGATCATCCGGGTGCCGATAATCTCCATATTTCCTCCATCAGGCAGCGATTCAAACCATAATCGCAAAAAAGGGCTTGTCGAGATGAATTTGTCCGGACAAATTGGAGCATGGTCCGGCACACTGCCCTTATGTCGATCGGCGCATGGGCAGGGGAAGCCATGGGCGCATGCTTTACCGACAGGCGGGCAGTGTGCCGCCATCACCAGATGACAGGGAGAGATGCTGATGGGTATTCGCGAGGACATGCCGCTGCTGGCGCGGCACGAGGGCGTGTGGGACGGGGTGTACAGCTATTACAACGCTGCAGGCGAGAAGATCGACGAGCATGCCAGCCGCCTGTTCTGCCGTTTCCCCGATGACGGACCGTACCGCTATCACCAGACCAACCATTATACCTGGCCCGATGGCCGCAAGGAAATCCGCGAATTCCCCGCCGATTATCACGACAAGCGGGTGTGGTGGGATAACGAGCTGATCAAGGGCTGGGCCGCCGAGGTCGGGCTCGACGAATACAGCCGCACCGTCATGCTCTACTGGCAGCGCCAGGGCGATCCCTCGCTGTACCTGTACGAGATGATCCAGATTTCCGACGACGGAAAGTCGCGCTGCCGGACCTGGCACTGGATCCGCGACGGCAAACTCGAAACGCGCACGGCGATCCAGGAATCGCTGGTCAGCAAGGACTGGCGTGCGGTCGAGGCAGAGATGGCCGCGCGCGCGGATTGAAGCGAATCGAGGCGCTCGCGCCGGGTCCGGGCAGGAAGACGGCCCGTAGCGGTGCGATGCCGCGCTGCGCTGGCCGGGTGCCCTGATGGGAAAGAATGACCGAATGACTGGACCGCAACCGCTCAAGAATCTGAAGGTCGTGGAATTCACGCATATGGTGATGGGGCCTGCCGTCGGCGCGATCCTCGCCTCGCTAGGGGCCGAGGTCGTGCGCGTCGAGCCGATCGGCGGTGACCGCACACGGCGGCTGATCGGGTCGGGTGCGGGCTATTTCCCGATGTACAACCGGCACAAGACAAGCATCTGTCTCGACCTCAAATCCGCCGATGGCCTGAGCGTGGCGCGCGATCTGGCCGGGCAGGCGGACATATTGGTCGAGAATTATCGCCCCGGAGCGATGGACCGGCTGGGCCTGGGCTATGACGCGCTGAGCGAGGCGAACCCGCGCCTGATCTATTGCAGCGAGAAGGGGTTCCTGCCCGGCCCCTATGAGCAGCGCACCGCATTGGACGAGGTGGCGCAGATGATGGGGGGGCTCGCATACATGACCGGACCTCCTGGACGGCCATTGCGCGCGGGATCGAGCGTCATCGACGTCACCGGCGGCATGTTCGGCGTGATCGCGATTCTGGCGGCGGTCGAGGAGCGTCACCGCACCGGGCTTGGGCAGAAGGTGCAAAGCTCGCTGTTCGAGACGACCATCTATCTGATCGGCCAGCACATGGCGCAGCTCGCCGTCACCGGAAAACCGGCCGCCCCCATGCCCGCGCGGATCAGTGCCTGGGCGATTTACGACGTGTTCGAGACTGCCGACGACAAGCCGATCTTCATCGGCGTGGTGACCGACGCACTATGGGAGAAATTCTGCGCGCTGTTCGGGCTCGATGCGCTATGGGTGGACGAGAGCATCCGCGAGAACACCGCGCGCGTGCTGGCGCGTGACCGCATCATGCCCGAAATCCGTGCGCTGGTGAAAACATGGACGCGCGATGATCTGATCGCGAAGCTCGAGGGCACCGGGCTGCCCTTCGCACCGATCGGGAGGCCAGAGGACATGTTCGAAGATCCGCACCTGCTGGCGAGCGGCGGGCTCGAGCCGGTGACGCTCGCCGATGGCCGCGCGACGATGCTGCCGACGCTGCCGATCGAGATGAACGGCGCGCGCCCCGGACGCGAGGCGGCGCTGCCGAATGCCGGGGCGGATACGAAAGCGGTGCTGGCCGGGTTGGGCTATGACGAGGCGCGGATCGCGGCGCTGATCGATTCAGGTGCGGTAGAGGGAGAGGGGTGATGCAAGTGTTCCCAGCCAAATTTGCCGCGTTCCCGAGTGCTTCGACGCCGCATGTCGGCGTCGCTCAGGATAAACTTCAGCCTATGGCTGAAATCGAGGGACGTTACGCAACCGGCGCGCTGGCGTCCCTCGACTTCCCGGCCAAGCCGGGAAGCTTATCCCGAGCGGCTGGCATGCCAGCCAGCCGAGGGGCTCGGGACAAACGGAAGAAATCCACTGTCGCGGTTCTACTCGCTCTCATCACCATCCCCGCCCAGGCCCA
>CAXRCQ010000183.1:0-3882 GCA_964228845.1 Blastomonas sp. | reverse complement strand
AGATCGCGGGCGCGCGCGCCGGTGGCGACGATGATGTGCCTGGCGGTGAGCGTCTCCACGCCCTTCTCGCCGGTTACTTCGAGCTTGCCCGCCCCCTGCAAGACCCCGGTGCCCATCTGCACCGCGAGCTTGTTCTTCTTCATCAGGCCCTTGACGCCCGCGTTGAGCTGGCCCGAGACCGCACGGCTGCGCGCGACGATCTTCTCGAGCTCGAAGCCGACCTTTTCGGCGGTCAGGCCGTAACTGCCGGCATGGCTCATGTAATGGAAGATTTCAGACGTGCGCAGCAGCGCCTTGGTGGGGATGCAGCCCCAGTTGAGGCAGATGCCGCCCAGGCGCTCGCGCTCGACGATCGCGGTCTTGAGGCCCAGCTGCGCCGCGCGGATCGCGGAGACATAGCCACCCGGGCCCGAGCCCAGCACGATAAGGTCGAAACTTTCAGCCATGAACGATCTCTTTCTTTCCGGTCTTAATGAGTCGATGCGCCCGCATGCGCGCTATCGGAGGGGGAGGAAGACGATGTGGCACCGCGTTTCATCAGGTCCAGATTGCACAGCATCCAGACGATGCCCGCTGCAACCGCCGGAGCATAGGCAAGCTCGGCATAGGCGACGACTTCGGTCAGGAACAACACCAGTAGGAACCCGCTCTCCGCCGCAACGCCGAGCAACAGCGGCAGGCGCAGCCATGTCGGCGCGCGGCTGCGATCGAGCGCATAGGCAACGCCGGTCATGCACAGCAGCACGACGAACACCATGATGAAGGTGTAATAGGCGTCTTCGGTGCCGACGAACATGTCACCCAGATCGGCCGATCCCTCCTGGAACAGCGTGAACACGAACCGGCTGGCAAGCGTCGCGATGCAGGTGGGCAGCAGCAGTCGGCGGAAGAGGAAGGTGAGGATGATCATGCGCTTGGCCCAGCCACATTGAAGCCCCTCTCCCCTTGCGGGAGAGGGGTTGGGGAGAGGGGGCCTGCGCCAACCGCACCCCCATCAAGCGCCGCCAGGATCATCGCGCCGACACCTTCATCGTTCGTCAGGATGTCATAGTTCGTGAAGCGCATCACCTGAAATCCCTGACTTTGCAAATAGTTATCGCGCATGTGGTCATGGTCGCTGCCCATATGCTGCGAGCCATCGGCTTCAATGATGAGGCGATGCTGGAAGCAAATGAAATCGGCAATGTAGCGATCGATCGGAACCTGGCGCTTGAACTTGTAACCTGAAAGGCGTTTGCCCCGGAGAATTTGCCAGAGCCTGAGCTCCGCGTCAGTCGGCTCGCTGCGCATGGCTTTGGCGCGGGTGCGAAGAAACTCGCTTTGACCTTTGTCGGACGTTTCTCGCATGCCCCCTCTCCCCAACCCCTCTCCCGCAGGGGGAGAGGGGCTATAAGGCTAACCTCAGTCCGCGAGCTCAACTCAAGCCAGCATCCCCAGCGGGTTCTCGCACAGGTCCTTGAATGCCGCCATCAGCTGAGCACCATCGGCGCCGTCGATCGCGCGGTGGTCGAAGCTGCCGGTGGCGCTCATTACCGTCGCGATGCCGAGCGCGTCGTCGACGATATAGGGCCGCTTCTCGCCCGCGCCGATTGCCATGATCATGCCTTGGGGCGGGTTGATGACCGCCTCGAAATGCTTGATGCCGAACATGCCCATGTTCGACAGGCTGGCGGTGCCGCCCTGATATTCATGCGGCTGCAGCTTGCCGTCCTTGGCGCGGTTGGCCAGTTCCTTCATCTCGGTCGAGATTGCGCCCACCGCCTTGGTTTCGGCACCCACGATGATCGGGGTAATCAGGCCGGCAGGCGTGCTGACCGCAACCGAGATATCGGCGCGCTGATAGCTGATCAGCTGGTCGCCCGCGAAGGTGACGTTGCACTTGGGCACCTGGATCAGGCTCTTGGCGAGCGCCTTGATCAGCAGGTCGTTGACCGAGAGCTTCACGCCCTGCGCCTCGAGCGCCTTGTTGAGTTCGGCACGCAGCTTGAGCAGCTTGTCGAGCTGCACATCGACGGTGAGATAGATGTGCGGGATCGTCTGCTTCGCCTCGGTCAGGCGGCGCGCGATCGTCTTGCGCATGTTGGAAAGCTTGCTCGCCTCGTGCGGAATATCGGTGGTGAAAGGCGCAGGCGCAGCGGCGGGAGCTGGCGTGGCAGCCGGAGCTGCAGCGGCGGGCGCGGTGCCCTGCGGAGCGGCAGCCGTGGCTTCGCCCGGCTTGGCCTCCTCGACATCGGCCTTGACGATGCGACCGCCGGGGCCGGTGCCCTTGATCGTCGAAAGATCGATGCCCTTGGCGGCGGCAATGCGCTTGGCGAGCGGGCTGGCCTTGATGCGATCATCGCCCGACGATGCGGCGGCAGGCGTGGGGCTGGGCGCGGGAGCGGGGGCAGCCTCTGCCTTCGCTTCGGGTGCCGGAGCAGGCGTTGGGGTCGGTGCAGGCGCGGCAGCGGCAGGCGCGTCGCCCACCTCCTCGCCCTCGGCCGCGATGATGGCGATGACCTCGCCCACCTTCACATTGTCCGTGCCTTCGGCGATCAGGATCTTGGCGATCACGCCTTCGTCCACCGCCTCGAATTCCATCGTTGCCTTGTCGGTCTCGATCTCCGCCAGCAGGTCACCGGAAGCGACCGTGTCGCCCTCCTTGACCAGCCATTTGGCCAATGTGCCTTCCTCCATCGTCGGCGAGAGGGCGGGCATTTTCAGATTGATGGGCATTGGGTGTCTTTCCCCCGATTCAGTGATCGGGGCCGTTCTCGACGCTTCAAGCCGTAGGGTCAAGGGGGCAGACCCTTGCCACACCTATCATTTTGGCGCACTCTGCCGCGCAGCAAACGGGGCAGCACAATAATGCGGGTTTATCTGGTCATCATGGACGAGACGAGCGAGGCGCTGACCGCGCTGCGCTTCGCCTCGCGCCGCGCGCAGCATACGGGCGGTCAGGTGCATATCCTGGCCTTGGTGCCCAAACAGGACTTCGTCGCCTGGGGTGGCGTCCAGGCGACGATCGAGGATGAGGCGCGCAGTCGCGCCGAGGCTTTGGTGTCCGATGCCGCCGGCGCGCTGTTCGAGGATATGGGGCAGCGGCCAAAAATCACCGTACGCATGGGCGATGCGACCAAGGAAATCCGCAACTACATGCAGGACTGCCCTGACCTTGCCATGCTGGTACTGGGGGCGGCCGCGAGCGGGGCACCAGGTCCGCTGATCACCCATTTCGCCGGTGCCGATGCCGGTGCCCTTCCCTGCCCTGTCACCATCGTACCCGGCGGTCTTTCCGACGAGGAGATCGACCGGATGTCCTGACCCGCGTCAGCGGCTCTGGTGGCGGATATTGGCGGGTCGGCCTCGCCGCTTGATCGGCGGGCGGCCACCGGGGCGGTTACCCGTACCCTTTCCGCGCGGCGGCGGGCCGGGCATATAATTTCCACCCTCGGGTAGTTCGAACTTGATCGCGCCGGTCACCGGATCGGCCTCGGCGAGGCGGAGCTCGAGCCGCTGGCCCACCGCATAGCGCTCGCCGCTGGTCTCGCCGGTCAGCGTCTGCGATGCCTCGTCATACCAGAAGCGCTCCGCGCCCAAGGTCGAGACCGGGACGAGCCCGTCACCGCCGAACTCCTCGATCGTCGCGAAAAAGCCGAAACTCTGCACCCCGGTGATGCGGACCTTGTGGATTTCGCCCACCTTGGTCGAAAGGAACGCGGCGACATAGCGGTCGACGGTCTCGCGCTCGGCCTCCATCGCGCGGCGCTCGAACCCGCTGATCAGCTCGCAGATGCGGTCGAGCGAGGCGGCATCGTGCTCGGCGAGGCCCGTGGTCGGCGGCAGGTCGAGCTTCGACGCGGGCGGCTGTTCCAGGCCATGCGCATCGACCAGCGCACGGTG
>CAXRCQ010000182.1:0-8433 GCA_964228845.1 Blastomonas sp. | reverse complement strand
CCCGTGCATCGAACCGGCGAGCTCGTTATCGAAGAAGTGCACCAGCCCCGCCATGCGCATGCCGACGCCGTAAAGCCGGTCGAGATTTTCCGCTTTGCCCTCGAGATTCTGCAGTCCCTCGACCGAATAGAGCGCGCCGGTGACCGGCTTGCCCGCAGCGCGCGCGGCGAGCAGTTTTTCGATATCGCCAGGCTTGCGGATCAGCATCAGTCGTCCGTCCGACTCCTTCGCTGCCTTTTCGAGCCGCTGGCCGTGCCACATCGATCGTTCGTGCACCGAAAACCAGGTCCGCACCGGCTGCAGCTGCGCCATGGCGAGCAGCGTGATATTGTCGGTGTCTGACGGGTTGCTGTCGTAGTTCTGCCCGCGCGGGGTCTTGGAGACCGAGGAAAAGACCTGCAGCGCGACATTGCCAGCTTCCAGCCGCGGCAGGTCGATCTGGCCGCGATCCGCCTTGTCGAGCAGGTCGCGCTTCCACAGCAGGGTATCGCCGTGCAGATCGGCAATCTGCAGCGTCTCGTGCAGCGCCTTCGCATCGGCGCGGATCGCGGGCAGCGGCTCGTCGGTGACGATGTTTGTCTGATCCTCGAACAGGCCGGGTAGCACAGTCACGGTGAACACGAGCCCCGCGACGATCAGCAGGACCAGCCCGAGCAGAAGCTTGCGGATCACTTTCGCACCAAGGTCACGAAGCTGAAGGCTGGCCGGTCGCGATGATCGGGATCGGCGGGATGGTCGGTGCGCGCGCTTTCCTGCCAGATAGCCGGGTCAAAGGGCGGCAGCATCGTATCGCCGTCGAAATTGCAATGCACCTCGGTCAGCTCGATCCGGTCGGCATGCGGCAGGAACAGCGTGAAAATCTCTGCTCCACCGATCACCGCGACATGCGGCGCATTGGCGGCGGCGATCGCTTCGTCGATGCTGTGCACGACCTCTGCGCCATCTTCGGCCCATTCCGCGTCGCGGGTCAGCACGATATGGCGGCGACCCGGCAGCAGGCCGGGCAGGCTGTCAAAGGTCTTGCGGCCCATGATCATCGGCCGTCCCTGGGTCAGCGCCTTGAAATGACGCAGGTCCATCGGCAGGTGCCAGGGCAGGGTGCCGTTCGCGCCGATCACGCCGTTGCGCGCGCGGGCGAGGACCATGAAGATCTCGGGATGGTTCATGATGCCGCCCCTTGAGGCTCGACCGTGATGCGCGTCACATGCCCCATCTTGCGACCCGGCAGCGCGCGGTGCTTGCCGTAGAGGTGCAGATGGTTGGCGGGATCGGCGAGCAATTCGGGCCAGCCGTGCGCTGCCTCGCCGATCAGGTTACGCATCTCTGCGCGATGGCAGGCGAGCGCGGTCTCGCCCAGCGGCAGGCCGCAAATCGCGCGGATATGGTTCTCGAACTGGCTGGTGAACGCGCCCTCGATCGTCCAGTGGCCGCTATTGTGCACGCGCGGGGCCATTTCGTTGAAGACCGGGCCGTCGGACGTTGCGAAGAATTCGAGCGTCAGCACCCCCACATAATCGAGCTTTTCGGCGACCTTGGCAGCAAGCTGGCGCGCGGCGGGCACCTGCGCCTCGATGGCTGCGCTTGCGGGCACGCTGGAAAGGTCGAGAATGCCTGCGACATGCACGTTTTCCGCGCTGTCCCAGAAGCGGATCTCGCCCTGGGGCGAGCGCGCGAGGATGACCGAGAATTCGGCCTCGAAGGTCACGAATCCCTCGATAATGGCCGGAACGCCGCCAGCCTCGTGCCAGCGCTGAACCGGATCGTCGCCGGGCATCACCCGCGCCTGGCCCTTGCCGTCATAGCCCATGCGGTTCGACTTGATGATCGCCGGAATGCCCGCCACCTGCATGGCAGCGGCGACCTCCGCCTCGCTCTCGGCAAAGCCGAACGGCGCGGTACGCCCGCCGAGTTCGGCGACGAAGCGTTTCTCGTCGATGCGGCTCTGCGCAACCTCGAGCGCGCGCGGCGAGGGGCGAAGCGGCACGAGGTCCGCAATGGCATCGAGCGGCGCGACAGGGACGTTCTCCCATTCATAGGTCACGACATCGCAAGCCTTGGCAAAGGCGGCGAGCGCTTCGCCGTCCGAATAGTCGGCGCTGGTCGTCTCGGCGGAAACCTCACCCGCCGGGCTGGTCGCTTCGGGCGCGAAGACATGGCAGCGATAGCCCAATTGCGCGGCGGCGAGGCTGAGCATCCGCCCGAGCTGCCCTCCGCCCATGATGCCGATAGTGCTGCCGGGAGGGATCATGACGCTCATGCCGGGCGTTCGCCCACCGAATCGCTCTGCGCGCTGCGCCAGGCATCGAGCCGTTCTGCCAGCGCTGGATCGTTCAGCGCGAGGATCGAGGCGGCAAGCAGGCCGGCATTTTTCGAGCCCGCAGGCCCGATGGCGAGCGTGCCCACGGGAACGCCGCCGGGCATCTGGACGATCGACAACAGGCTGTCCATGCCGCTCAGTGCCTTGCTTTGCACCGGCACGCCCAGCACGGGCAGCCGTGTCATGCTGGCCACCATGCCCGGAAGATGGGCCGCGCCGCCTGCACCAGCGATGATGACCTGAAAGCCCTGATCCACCGCGCTCCTGGCAAACGCGACCAGCCGGTCTGGGGTGCGGTGTGCGGAAACGATGCGGCAATCATGCGCTACGCCGAGCTGGTCGAGCACCTGCGCGGCACCGGACATGGTTTCCCAGTCCGATTGGCTGCCCATGATAATGGCGACGCGTGTCGCTCCGGCGGTCTGGCGGTCGGGCGTATCAAGTGGCTCGGCCACGCATGTCACTCCGCGTAATTGCTGGTTCGGTCAGGGTCTTAAAGGCAAAGCCTGACACCCGCAATCACCCTGCACGCGAAAAGCAACATCGAAACCATAGTGTTGCACATGTCCCGCTTGTGCACAGAATATACAGGGTTACCGGTATTTTGATCATGCCGTTAGCGTCAAGCCTTGCTATGTGGTTCGCTCAGGGACCGCGCTGGGAATAGTTGCAGACACGATTATGAAGATGACGGATGTACAGGGCGGTCCGGGTGGAAATGCACCCCAGGCCGACGTGGCGCTCAGCCACGATCAGCTCGCGCTGCTGTGTGCCGATCTCAAGCACCAGAACGCACTGCTGAGCGCGCGCGTGCGCCAGCTCGAGGACGAGATCTGCCGCGACACCCTCACCCCGCTGTTCAATCGCCGCTATTTCGAACAGGCGGTCGCCAGCGCGATCGCGCATTGCCAGCGGTACCAGAGCCGTGCCGCCTTGCTGTTCGTCGATGTCGATGATCTGAAGGTGATCAACGACACGTTCGGCCATGCCGCAGGCGACGAGGCCCTGCGCACCGTGGCGCAGGTGCTGCTCGCCAATGTCCGCTCTACCGATATCGTCGCGCGGATCGGCGGCGACGAATTCGCCCTGATCCTCGGCGCGATCAGCGAGGCCGATGTCGAAGCCAAGGTGGCGCAGCTGACCGCCGGAATTGCCGCGAGCCAGGTCGGCTCCGGCGGGGCGACGACACGCCTCTCGGCGGCTTTTGGCCATGCCTTCATTCATCCCGATGACGAGGCCGAGAAGGTGCTCGCGCGCGCCGACAGCCATATGTACCGGTCGAAGCGATCGAGAGTCGCAGCGCGCTAAGTCCGCCGGCGCGCCTGTTTGCGGTGTCTTAAGGCTTTTGCTTTACAGGGCGTTACATGCAGCCCTGGCTCAAGGTCCTGATTGTCGTCGCGTTCAGTGTCGTCGCCACCCTCCTGGCGATGGGCCTGCTCGTGCTCGGGACGGGCGAAGCCATCGAGCCGCTATACTGGGCATTTTCGGTTCTTTGCCCTGCCGCGATCTCAGCGCCCATCAGCTATGTGCTCATCCGCCAGGCAGAGGCCAACCGGCGGCTCAATCTGGAACTGCTGATCGTGCAACGCGAATTGCTCAATCAGGCGGACCGCGATCATCTGACCGGCGTGCTCAATCGCGCGGCCTTCTACCGGCGGGCATCCGCATATTCCGGCGATGCCGTCGCGAGCGTCCTGCTTGCCGACATCGATCATTTCAAGGCGATCAACGATCTGCACGGCCATGCGGCGGGCGATGAGGCGCTGCGTCTGGTCGCGACGACATTGCAGGCAGCGCTGCGCAGCGACGATCTGCTGGGCCGGGTCGGCGGCGAGGAATTTGCCATCTTGCTCGCGGGCATGCCGCAGCCTTTGGCCATGGCGATTGCCGATCGCGCACGCGGTGCCATCGCAGCCCTGTCGATGCGCGCAGCCGACGGATCGCTGATCTCCCTGTCGATTTCTGTCGGTGTGACGAGCTATGCGGCCGGGTCGCCGCTCGACGCCGCGCTCGCTCGCGCCGATGCCGCCATGTATTGCGCCAAGCGCGACGGCCGCAACCGGGTGATGGCTTCCGACTGAAATCGTCGCCATATCCAAAATCGACGATCAATCGGCTTTTCCATAGTGAAAGCGAAGCGGAGACGTGGTGAAGTCGCGAACCGAAATCGCGACAATCTTTGCCCGCTTTTAAGAATTCGCAATTAACGCTCATTGCATGAACCCGCTCCGGAAGATCATGGCCTGTGTAGCCTTTGGAGTCATCGTGACTTTGACCGGGCTTGAAGCCATGGTTCATGCGCTTGACGAGGATGTCGACTGGCCCTTCTGGGCTTTTGCCGTGATTTCGCCAGCAGCAGTGACAGCCGCAATCAGCTTCGTGCTGGTACGCCAGGTCGAGGCCAATCGCGAACTGGCGGAACAGCTGCTGGTGGTGCAGGCCGATCTCATCATCAAGGCCAATCACGATCATCTGACCGGCGTGATGAACCGCGCGGCCTTTTATCGTGAGGCAGCGAACTACGCTGATGATGCGCCGGGCTGCGTTCTGCTTGCCGATATCGACCATTTCAAGGCAATCAACGACGAGCATGGCCATGCTGCGGGCGACGAAGCGCTCAAGCTGGTCGCAGCAACCCTGCGCGCGGCTTTGCGACCTGACGATCTGCTTGGGCGGGTCGGCGGCGAGGAGTTAGCGATGCTGCTGGTGGGCCTGCCGTTCGGCCTGGGGATGACGATTGCGGAGCGTGCGCGCGGGGCCATCGACGCGCTCCAGTTCAGATCGTCCGAGGGGGAGCCAGTGGCGCTGTCCATCTCTGTCGGGGTTGCGCCTTATCGCGCAGGCTGGTCGCTCGACAATGCGCTCGCCCAGGCGGATGCGGCCATGTACGGTGCCAAGCGCGGCGGACGCAACCGGGTCAACGCGGCGGCCTGAAAGCGGCATTGCCACAGTGGCGAAGCGCTGCAATGTTGCTCCCCTGCAAGGACATAGACAGGGGTTGCCATGAATTCGAAGATATTCGCCGCGCTGCTGGGCTGCGCTTCGCTGGCCATGACCGCAAGCGCCATTGCGCAGCCGGGACCGCCTCAGGCTGCGCCGGAGGTCGATTATGCCGCGCAACTGCGCGAGGGTGATGTCATCCTCAGGGACTTCCGCTTCGGCACGGGCGAGCTATTGCCCGAATTGCGGATGCATTATGCGACGCTGGGCTCGCCGAAGCGCGACGAGAAGGGGCGCGTCACCAATGCGGTGATGGTGCTGCACGGCACCGGTGGCAGCGGTCGCCAGTTCCTGCAGCCGCAATTCGCACAGCAACTGTTCGGACCGGGCCAGCCGCTTGATATCACGAAATACTACATCATCCTTCCCGACAATATCGGGCACGGAAAGTCGTCCAAGCCTTCGGATGGGCTCAAGATGCGCTTTCCCGCCTATGACTATACCGACATGGTCCGGGCGCAGCGGCAGATGCTGGTCGAGGGGCTGAAGGTGGATCGGCTGCGGCTGGTGATGGGCACGTCGATGGGCTGCATGCACGGCTTTGTCTGGGGGCAGGTCGATCCAGGCTTTGTCCAGGCGATGATGCCGATGGCCTGTCTGCCGATGCCGATCGCCGGACACAACCGCATGTGGCGCAAGGCGGCGATCGAGGGGATCAAGGCCGATCCGGCCTGGCAGGGCGGCAATTACACCAGCCCGCCGGTCATGGGTCTGCGCGTCGCGGCCAGCCTGTTGCAGGTCGCGGGCTTCGCGCCGCTCTATCTGCAAAAGGCCTATGCCACGCGCGACGCGGCCGATGCCTATATCACCCAGCGGATCGAGGCCTCGATGAAGGGCATCGATGCCAATGACACGATCTACCAGATCGAATCGTCGCGCAATTACGACCCATCGAAGACGGTCGAGGCGATGACCATGCCCGTCACCTGGATCAACAGCTCGGACGATTTCATCAATCCCTGGGATTATGGCGTCGCCGAGGATTTCGGCAAAAGGCTGCCCGATGGGAAATATGTGCTGATCAAGGCGACCGACGACACGCGCGGGCACAGCACGCATACCTGGGCCAAGTTCTGGAAGGACGAACTGGTCGCGCTGCTCGCGCGCAGCGAGAAATAGCCGCGCTCAGTCCCTGGGCGCGTAGGTCTGGTCGGCGCTGGGGAAGCTGCGCTCGCGCACTTCCCCGGCATAGCTCTGCACCGCATTCTCGATGACCTCGGCCAGATTCTCGTAGCGCTTGACGAAGCGCGCGGTGCGCTCGAACAGCCCGAGCATGTCCTCGGTGACCAGCACCTGGCCGTCGCAGCGCGCCGATGCGCCGATGCCGATGACCACCGTGGATACCGCCTCGGTCACCGCGATGGCGATCGGTTCGACCACGCCCTCGACGACGATCGCGAACGCGCCCGCCTCGTCGAGCGCCTGCGCATCGGCGACGATCTTGTCCGCCTCGCTGTCCGATCGGCCGCGCGCGGCATAGCTGCCCAGGATGTTGATCGCCTGCGGGGTCAGGCCGACATGGCCGACCACGGGAATGCCGCGCTCGGTAAGTAATTTCACCGTCGGCGCCATCGCCGCGCCACCTTCCAGCTTCACCGCCGCCGCGCCGGTTTCCTTGAGCAGCCGCGCGGCGCTCTGAAACGCGATCTCGGGCGAGGCCTCGTAGCTGCCGAACGGCATGTCGATGACGACAATGCTGTGATAGCTGCCGCGCACCACCGCTGCGCCATGCGCCGCCATCATCTCGAGTGTCACCGGCACCGTGCTCGGCAGACCGTAGATCACCTGGCCCAGCGAATCGCCGACCAGCAGCATGTCGCAATGCGGATCGAGCAGCTGCGCCATGCGCGCGGTATAGGCGGTCAGCATCACCACCGGCTGCTCGGTCACGCCTGCCTGCTTGCGCCGCTGGATCGCGGGCACGGTCAGGCGCTTCATCGGCGCGGGGGTAGGATTGGCGCGGCTGGTCGAGGTGTCGAGCGTGTAGGTCGTGGACATGGGGGTGGTGTAGGGTGGGATGGGGCGGGGTGCAAACCCAACCTATGTGCAACACCTGCTTGCCTTGTGCGTCTGACAGGGCGACAAGGCGTCTCGTTTCCTCCGTTCGGGTGATTTTCAAGGATGCTGCGAATCCTGGTATTCGTATTGGCCGCCATTGCTGCGACCGGAACAGTGCTGAGCCTGATCTCCAGCTATCGCTGGTATATCCGCATGTGGGATTTCCCGCGTCTGGGGCTCATGCTGTTCGCGCTGATCGCGCTGGTGCTGGCCATTCCGGCGCTGACCGGCTGGGCGCGCGGTATCGTGGTCGCGGCGATGCTGCTGTTGGTCTGCTGGCAGGGCTTTCGCATCTATCCCTCTACGCCGCTCGCCAGGACCGAGGTCGCCAAGGCGGTGATCAACAAGGACAACTGCATCTCCGCCTTCTCGTTCAACGTGCTGCAGACCAATCGCGACTCTCAGCGAACGATCGACCTGATCGACCGCGAGGACCCCGATATCGTGCTGCTGCTCGAGACCGACGAGGGCTGGGAAAAGGCATTGAAGCCGGTGATCGATCGCTATCCGCATCGCCAGTCGGCCCCGCTGCCCAACCTTTATGGCCTTATCTTCCTCACCCGCCTGCCGGTCGAGGATGCCGAGATCACCTGGCTGATCGACACCGAAACGCCGTCGGTCTTTGCGACCCTGTCGACCGGGGCCGGGGCCAAGTTCCGCTATATCGGCCTGCATCCGCGCCCGCCGCAGCCGGGCGAGGATACCGCCAAGCGCGATGCCGAGATCGCCATCGCCGCGCGCCACGCCAAGCTCACCGACCTGCCCGTCCTCGCGATGGGCGATTTCAACGATGTCGCCTGGTCACGCACCTCGCAGATGTTCAAGCGGATCGGCGGCTATCTCGATCCCCGCGTCGGGCGCGGGCTCTATGCGACCTTCCCGGCCAACCTGCCGGGCCTGCGCTGGCCGCTCGATCATCTGTTCATGTCGCCCGACTTCACGCTGGTGAAGATGCAGGTGCTGGAAAAGGTCGGGTCGGACCACCTGCCGGTGGCGGCCACCGTCTGCATGGCGCCGCGCGCTGCCAAGGTGCGCCACGACGAACCCGAAGCCCCCGA
>CAXRCQ010000181.1:0-18522 GCA_964228845.1 Blastomonas sp. | reverse complement strand
CAGCTGCGCCTGGGCGTCTCGTCCGATCCCGATGCCGATTACGGCCCGGTCGTCACCGCCGCGCACAAGGCGAAGGTGGAGGGCTGGATCCAGACCTGTATCGACGAAGGCGGCGAGCTGGTCGTCGATGGCCGCGGCTTCACGCTGCAGGGGCATGAGAACGGCTTTTTCGTCGGCCCGACGCTGTTCGACCGCGTCACCACCGACATGGAAAGCTACAAGGAAGAGATTTTCGGCCCCGTGCTGCAGATCGTCCGCGCGAAGGATTTCGAGGAAGCGGTCTCGCTTCCCAGCAAGCACCAGTATGGCAACGGCGTCGCCATCTTCACCCGCAACGGCCATGCTGCGCGCGAATTCGCCGCGCGGGTCAATGTCGGCATGGTCGGCATCAACGTGCCGATCCCGGTGCCGGTGGCGTACCACACCTTTGGCGGCTGGAAGCGCAGCGCGTTCGGCGACACCAACCAGCACGGCATGGAAGGCGTGAAGTTCTGGACCAAGATCAAGACGGTGACCGCGCGCTGGCCCGACGGCGCGGTGGACGGCGGCAACGCCTTCGTCATCCCGACCATGGGTTGATCTGAGAGGAGCGAGCGACATGGCAACCATCGGATTTATCGGCCTCGGCAATATGGGCGGCGGCATGGCGGCGAACCTGGCGAAAGCCGGGCACAAGGTCATCGCGTTCGATCTTTCGGGCGAGGCGCTGGCGCGTGCCGGGGCGGCGGGCTGCCACCCGGTGTCGGACGCGGCGCAGGCGGTGAGCGAGGCGGATGTCGTCGTCACCATGCTGCCCGCGGGCAAGCATGTCGCCAGCGTGTACAAAGAGACCGTGTTCGGTGCGGCGAAGGCGGGCACGTTGCTGATCGACTGTTCGACCATCGATGTCGATACCGCGCGCGAGGTCGCGAGCGCAGCGAAGGCGCGCGGGCTCGAGGCGGTCGATGCACCGGTCTCGGGCGGGATCGCGGCGGCCAATGGCGGGACGCTCACCTTCATGGTCGGCGGCAGCGCCGATGCGTTCGCGCGCGCCGAGCCGATCCTCGCCGATATGGGCAAGGCGGTGATCCATGCCGGCGACAATGGCGCGGGCCAGGCGGCGAAGATCTGCAACAACATGCTGCTGGGCGCGACCATGGCCGCGACGTGCGAGACCTTTGCGCTGGCGAAGAAGCTGGGGCTCGACCTCCAGACCTTCTACGACATTTCGTCCAAGGCCTCGGGCCAGAGCTGGTCGATGACGAGCTATTGCCCTGTTCCCGGCGTGGGGCCCGCCAGCCCCGCCGACAACGGCTATGCCGGAGGTTTCGCCGCCGCTCTGATGCTCAAGGACATGCGCCTGGCGCTCGATGCCGCGAAGGTGAGCGGCGCACGCGTGCCGATGGGCGAGCGGGCAGAGGCGATCTACGCGGCGTTCGTCGAGGCGGACGCGCAGGGTCTGGACTTCAGCGCGATCATCACGGCGCTGGAGTGAGCCGAGGCGGTGCACGCCTGCCTCTGATTGATTACAAATGCTGAGCAATAGATGACAAACCCTGTCATCTCTTTGGTATCTATAGATTTTTTCTGTCTTTAGCACTTACTGGCGTTGCGGTCCGGGCAATCCATGCCTGCCGTCGATCTGCCAGGGGAGTGCATATGAGAAGGAGTCTGGGGCCAGTCTGGGCCGCGCTGGCCGTGATCGGGCTCGCTGCCCAACCGGTATATGCCAAGGAGAGCGCGCCGCTCGAGGTCAAGGACCGGGGCGCGCTGGAGGGCGTGCAGCAGGTTGCGATTGTCTCGTTCAATGTCGGCTTCATTTTCGAATCGATCGATCAGACGAAAAAGACCGGCGGGCTGATGGGGGCGTTCGGCGGGACGACCAAGGCGCGCAGTTCGCTGGTCGGCGTGACGCCGGAAATGATGCAGCAGATCACCGATGCCGCCTATGCCGATTTCGTGGCGAAGCTGGCGGCGAAAGGCCTGACGGTCGTGCCAGCCGATTTCTCGACGCTCTCGGGCGATCGCGGGCCCAGCCAGGAGAATATCCAGCTCGAGAAGAAGAGCAGCGGCAAGGCGGTATTCTATGCGCCGGGCGCAATGTCGAAACAGATTTTCCTGCGCGGCGATGTCGCGCTGCGCAAGAGCCTGGCCAATTTCGGCGATGAGGGCCGGGCAGGGCGCAACAGCTTTGCGGTCCAGCAGGCGGCCAAGGCCAGCGGCGTGCCCGCCATCGGAGTGGTCTATCTGATCGACTTTTCCGACCAGAAGCGCCCCGGCGCGTTCAGCTTTGGCGGCAGCATCAAGGTCAATGCCAATCTCTCGATCGTGCCCGAATATTCGCGGGTGACGGTCATCGGTGCCAATGGCAAGACCAACGAGATCGTGCTCCAGCAGCCGGTTTCGATCGATGGCGAGTTCATCAATGTGGCCGATGCGACCAGCGGTCAGGAAAAGACCGTTCAGGCGGCTGCCAATATCGCAGGCGGCGTCGGCGCGGCGCTGGGGATCGGCATGCCGCGCATCGGCAAGACCCGCAAGTTCGAATTCACCGCCAATTCCGAGAATTATCAGTCCGGTGCCATCACCCTCGCGGGCGCGGCGAATGATCTGGTGCTGGGATCGGTCAATCGGTGAGGGGACGTGCGATGCAAGTGCGGGGTTCGATTCTCCCGCATGACGGGACGGCAGGCTCGCTCTACCTCGATTGACTGGGCTTTCATGGCTGGGCTGCTTCCGGCTTGAATGGGGTTCGACAAAAATCTCTTTTCCTTGTAAGCAGTTACCATGAAGGAGTTGCTCAAGACGGCGGTCAGGGCGGTCATTGGAACCCCGCCATGCGCGAGCACGACGCATGCTGACTATGCCGCTGCTCATCCGGAAGCCTGGTATCAGGCATTTGCTGCGGACGATCGCATCCGTATGCCGCCCCGTCGGTTCGGCGCAGTGGATGTCGATTTGACGAGCCTGATCGAACCGATCCCGCCGCTCGGCGTCTACGCATTTGCCAACGGGCGCGCATCGGGCCGTTCCGGCAAATGCTGCTCGGCATCTGGCGCAATCATCCGGGAAACAACCTGGTACGGCCGGGCGCTCGATCCTTCGCCTTCGGTCCTATCGCTGCGTCCGCCCAAGCGGTTGAAGGGCACCTGTCTTTCGCTGGTTTGCGAATTTTCGTCGGACAGCTATGGCCATTATCTGCTCGACAGCCTGTCTCGGCTTGGCATCGCCTTGCAGGCGGGATGGACGCTGGATGCTATCGATCACTTCTATATCTATGAGCCGCCATCCCGGTCAGCCCGGCAGATGCTCGGTGCGCTCGGCATAGCCGAAAGCAAGTGCGTCTGGGCCAACCGGGTGCCCGAGATCGTTGCGGACAGGCTGCTGGTCACGTCCTTTCCGGGGACGCGGCGCAACTATGCCCGTGTGGTGCCGGAGACGCTGGCGCGCCCGTTCCAGCATGTCGCCTGTTCAGGCCGCCGGCTTTTCGCGCCCCGTCTGGGCAAGCGCATGATCGCGAACGGCGCGGAGATCGAAGGCATCTCGCGGGAGAGGGGGTTGGAAAGCTATGATTATGCCAGTACCGCCAGCGAGTTCATCCATTTCCGCGAAGCAGAACTGGTGGTGGGTGCGCACGGTGCGGGTTTGACCAATATCGCGCTTTGCCATCCCGGCACCAAGGTCATGGAACTGGTGCCGACCGACCATGTCTTCCCTTATTATTACACGCTGGCCGAGGCGGCGGGGCTCGAATATTCCTGTCTGGCGGGGCACAGCAGCCAGATGCGCGAAAAAGGGGCCTGGGGACCGAGCCCGTTCGACTTCACGGTCGATCCGGACGAGTATCGCTCTGCGCTCGGTACGCTGCTGGCGGAACTGGACGCGCGCTAGGCTGAGGCTGTCAGCCCTCCAGCACCAACCGATGGCCCGTCTCGAACTCGCCCGAGACCAGATCGGCAATCGCCTCGCCCACCACCTCGGGCAGTTTGACTGTGGCGGGGTCTTCGCCGGGATAGGCCTTGGCGCGCATTGTGGTGCGGGTGCGGGCGGGATCGACGATCGCGGTGCGCACCTTGCCGATGTTGCGCATTTCCTCGCCATAGCTGCGGATGAGCACCTCGAGCGCAGCCTTGGATGCACCATAGGCGCCCCAATAGGCGCGCGGGGTGGCGGCGACCGAGCTGGTGAGCCCGATCACCCGGGCATGCGCGCTCTTGCGCAGCATTGCATCGAAATGCGCGATCATCGCCTGGGTGCTCAGCACGTTCAGCGTCATCACGCGGTTGAGCTCACCGCCGTCGATGGTCGGGACGGGCCCCAGGCTGCCCAGCATCGCGGCATTGAGCACCAGAATGTCGAGGGCCTCCCAACGGCCGCCGATCGCGGTGGCAAGCCGGGCGATGCTGTCGCCATCGGTCAGATCGAGCGGGGCGATGGTCGCGCTGCCGCCCGCCTCGAAGATCGCGTCCTCGACGGCTTCCAGGTCCTTCGCCGTGCGTGCGGTCAGGATCACGTGCGCGCCGCGCGCCGCCAGTGCCTTGGCAGTGGCCGCGCCGATGCCACGGCTTGCGCCGGTGACCAGGGCAAGCTGGCCCTGCAGGGTCTTGTCGGTCATGGTCGTGAAATCCCTCAGCCGGCGACCCGTTCGGCCAGCAGGGTCAGCTGGTTGGGCTGGTCGCGCTCGGCCAGATCGGTGAGCGTGGTGGGATAGTCGCCGGTGAAGCACGCGTCGCAATAGCGCGGACGGTCATCGTTGCGGCTTGCCTCGCCGAGCGCGCGGTACAGGCCGTCGATCGAGAGGAAGGAGAGCGAATCCGCCTGGATGAACTGGCGCATTTCTTCGACCGATTTCTGCGCGGCGAGCAGCTTGGAGCGCTCGGGCGTGTCGACGCCGTAGAAACAGCTGTGCATCGTCGGCGGGCTTGCGATGCGCATGTGCACCTCGGCCGCGCCCGCGTCGCGCATCATCTGCACGATCTTGAGCGAGGTGGTGCCGCGCACGATGCTGTCGTCGATCAGTACCAACCGCTTGCCCGCGATCAGGGGCTTGTTGGCATTGTGCTTGAGCTTGACGCCCAGGTGCCGGACGCCATCACCCGGCTGGATGAAGGTGCGCCCGACATAATGCGAGCGGATGATGCCGAGTTCGAATGGCAGGCCCGATTGCTGGGCATAGCCAATAGCCGCAGGCGTGCCGCTATCGGGCACGGGGACGACAAGGTCCACCTCGACCGGGTTTTCCATCGCCAGCTGTGCGCCGATCGCCTTGCGCACCGAATAGACCGACGATCCGTCAACGATCGAATCGGGGCGCGAGAAATAGACATGCTCGAAAATGCAGGGGCGCGAGGCCTTCTCGGCAAAGGGGCGGTGCGAGCGGATCTCGCCGCCGCTCACCACGATCAGTTCGCCCGGATCGACCGAGCGGACGAATTCGGCTCCGACAATGTCGAGCGCGACGGTTTCGGAAGCGAAGATGACCGTATCGCCGATGCGGCCCATGACCAGCGGGCGGATACCCAGCGGATCGCGGCACGCGATCATGCCGCTGTCGGTCAGGCAGATCAGCGAATAGGCACCCTCGACCTGCTTCAGCGCATCGATGAACTTGTCGAGCAGCGTCCGGTAGCGCGAGGTCGCGACGAGATGGATGATCGTTTCGGTGTCGCTCGTTGACTGGAAGATGGAGCCGGTGCGCACGAGATCGTGCCGCAGCTTCATCGCATTGGAGATATTGCCGTTATGCGCGATGGCAAAGCCGCCCGACGAGAGCTCGGCGTAAAGCGGCTGGACGTTGCGCAGCGCGGTCTCGCCAGTGGTGGCATAGCGGACATGGCCGATCGCCCAGTCGCCCCGCAACAGCCGCATCGTCTCTTCGCTGTCGAAATTGCCCGCCACATGGCCGAGGGCTTTGTGGTTGTGGAAGTGGCGGCCATCGAAGCTGCTGATGCCCGCCGCTTCCTGGCCGCGGTGCTGCAGTGCGTGCAGCCCCAGCGCGACCATCGCCGCGGCATCGACCGCGCCGGCCACGCCAAAAACGCCGCACTCTTCGCGCAGCTTGTCGTCGTCAAAAGGATGAGTGGTGATCATGTTGCGCGCCCGATTCGGTTGCAGCCGCTTGGTTCGGCACCCCTATAGGGGCGCATATGGCGTTTGTCTCGCATTTGTCACAGGTCATTTTTCGTTAACCGTGTTGCGCGCGGCGCTGGGTGCGATTAACCGGGCGATATGGCCGATATCCGCGAAACCGGGCTGGACCTGGACCCCAAATTTGATGCCGCAGGGCTGATCACCGCCTGCGTCACCGATGCGGCGAGCGGAGCGCTGCTGATGGTCGCGCATATGAACGACGAGGCGCTGCGGCTCACGGTCGAAACTGGCGAAGTGCATTTCTGGTCGCGTTCGCGCGCGAGCCTTTGGAAGAAGGGCGAAAGCTCGGGCAATGTGCTCAAGCTGGTCGAGTTGCGGATCGACTGCGATCAGGACGCGGTCTGGGTGATCGCCTCGCCCGCAGGCCCCACCTGCCATACCGGCGCGCCCTCGTGCTTCTATCGCCGCGTCGCGGCGGACGGATCGCTGGAACGGATCGCCTGATGCGTGCCGTGCTGCTCGCCTGCCTGATGCTCGCCGGGTGCAGCGTTTCGCAGGCAGGCGGCGACGATGACGCGATGACCCCGCTCGATGCCGCCGCAATCGATGCAGGCGTGATTGCCGATCCCCAGGCGATCGACCTGGCCGGAAGCTTTGCCGATCCCGGTGCGACGGGCAGCGATGCGTTCTGTGCGCAGGGCAATCGCGACAAGGGGTACAAAGTGGGCTTGCTGATCAGCTTCGGCGCATCGACCCAGTGCGAAGGCACGGGCAGCGCGATGCTTGCGGGCGAGACTGCCGAGATCAGCCTGTCGCGCAATGGCGAGGGCGATACGATCGGGGGGTGTCGCTTTTCCGCTCGCTTCGATGGTAATGCGCTGGCGCTGCCGGGCAGCGTGCCCGCCGCATGCTCTGCCCTTTGCACCCACCGCGCGAGCCTGGCGGGTGCCTCGTTCGCGCTGGTCGAGCCAGGCAATGCAGCGGCGGCAGGTGCGTCCGGGCGATCACTGAAACGCCTCTGCGCCGGATGAATTCCACTTGACGTTTACGTCAAGGGAATGTAGCCAGGCTGCATGCACGACCGTTCGACCCTTGGCCGCATCGACACTCCCGATCTGCAGAACCGGGACAGCTACACCATCTCCGACCTGTCGGACGAATTCGGCGTCACCGCGCGAGCGCTGCGCTTCTACGAGGACGAAGGCCTGATCGCGCCCGAGCGGCGCGGGCTGACCCGCGTCTATTCGAAGCGCGATCGTGCGCGGCTCGCCTGGATCATGCGCGCCAAGAATGTGGGCTTCAGCCTCGGCGAAATCCGCGAGATGATCGACCTTTACGATATCGGCGACGGCAGGCGCGAACAGCGTCGCGTGACGCTTCAGCGCTGCAAGGAGCGAATTGCCCTGATGCGCAAGCAGAAAAAGGACCTCGAAAGCGCGATCCAGGAGCTTTCGCAGTTCGTGAAGATGGTCGAGCAAGTGGATCGTGCCGACCAGGGCTGAGGCCTGCATTTCGATCCGGGCGGTTGCCGGTCACGGACCACGCCCCTTTTTCAGGCTCTCCCCGGCCTGACATCTGACCCATATGTTTTGAGAGGACCCGCAAGATGCCCAAATATACCGCACCGGTGCGCGATACCCAGTTCATCCTGAACGAGGTGCTGGGAATCGAGAAATATTCCAATCTGCCCGGCTTCGACAACGCCGCGCCCGACGTACTGTCCGCCGTGCTCGAGGAAGCCGGCAAGTTCGTCGAGGAAGTACTGTTTCCGCTGAACCAGATCGGCGATCAGCAGGGCTGCACCCGCCATCCCGATGGCAGCGTGACCACGCCCGACGGCTTCAGGGAAGCGTATCAGCAATATTGCGAGGCGGGCTGGGGCACGCTGGCCGCGCCGGAAGAATTCGGCGGGCAGGGCATGCCGCATGTCGTCGGCATCGCATTCGAGGAATTCATGTCGTCGAGCAACATGGCATTCGCGATGTATCCGGGCCTGACCCATGGCGCGGTCTCCGCGATCCTTGCCAAGGGCAGCCAGGAGCAGAAGGAAAAATACTGCCCCAACATGATCAGCGGCAAATGGGGCGGCACGATGAACCTCACCGAACCGCATTGCGGTACGGACCTAGGCCTCATCCGCACCAAGGCAGTGCCACAGCCCGGCGGTACCTATGCGATCACCGGCACCAAGATCTTCATCTCGTCGGGCGAGCATGACCTGACCGAGAACATCATCCATCTGGTGCTCGCCAAGACCCCCGACGCGCCCGACAGCGTCAAGGGCATCTCGCTGTTCATTGTCCCGAAGTTCCTCGTCAACGAAGATGGCTCGCTGGGTGAGCGCAACGCGGTGTCGTGCGGCTCGATCGAGCACAAGATGGGCATTCACGGCAACTCGACCTGCGTGATGAACTATGACGGCGCAACCGGCTATCTGGTGGGCGAGGAGAACAAGGGTCTTGCTGCCATGTTCATCATGATGAACGCCGCGCGCCTCGGCGTCGGCGGCCAGGGCCTGTCGATGGGCGAAGTGTCATACCAGAACGCCGTGCAATATGCCGGTGACCGCCGCCAGGGCCGTGCGCTGACCGGCGCGCAGGATGCCGACGAAAAGGCCGACACGCTGTTCGTGCATCCCGATGTCCGCCGTATGCTGATGGAAGCCAAGGCGATCAACGAAGGCCTGCGCGCGCTGATTCTGTGGGGCGGTCTGCAGGTCGATCTGACGCACAAGGCGCAGACCGAGGAAGAGCGCGTCGCCGCCGACGACCTGATCAGCCTGCTCACCCCGGTGATCAAGGGCTATGGCACCGACAAGGGCTATGAGATCGCCACCAACATGCAGCAGGTCTATGGCGGCCATGGCTATATCGCCGAATGGGGCATGGAACAGTATGTGCGCGATGCGCGCATCGCCATGATCTACGAAGGCACCAACGGCGTGCAGGCGATGGATCTGGTCGGCCGCAAGCTCGCGCAGAATGGCGGCCGCGCGGTACAGACCTTCTTCGGTATCATCGACAGCGAATGCGCCGATGCCAAGGGTGACGAGCGGCTGGCCGATTTCGCCACCCGACTGGAAAAGGCGGCGGGCGAACTCAAGGCGGCCACCATGTGGTTCATGCAGAACGGCATGATGAACCCCAACCATGTCGGCGCAGGCGCGCACAGCTATATGCACATCATGGGCATTGTCGCGCTCGGCCTGATGTGGCTGCGCATGATGCGCGCATCGATCGCCGCGCTCGAAGCCGGCAGCGGCAATGCGGTATTCTACGAAACCAAGCTCAAGACGGCGCGCTATTTCGCCGAGCGAATCATGCCCGATGCCGGTGCCCTGCGGCGCAAGATCGAGGCGGGATCGGACGCCATCATGGCGCTCGAGCCGGAGCTGTTCGCCGCTGCCTGATCGGCCATGGCACTGCCAGCGACCATGACAGGGGCGTCTTTCCTTTGGGAGAGACGCCCTTTTCATGTCAATTTGCGGTGAACCGAGTTGAATGTTGGTCGTTGAATCCGCGCGACTTGGCGCAGCGCAAATAGGCCAATTACGGTATCTGGAGCGTTGTTTGCGACAACTTGCCGGAACTTGCCACAGGTCAAGTTGACTTGCGACCAGTCGCAGGAACAGCGCTGCCCTTCTCTCGTTGATGGATCGGAGCAAGCAAGAACTCTCCACCTGAAATGCCCGCAAAGAGCATTACGAAACGAGGAGTAAAAGCCATGAAGAACTCGATTATCGGAACCCTGATCGCCGCCGGTGCGCTGGCCGCAACCCCCGCCCTGGCGCAGGA
The DNA here is from genome assembly GCA_964228845.1 of Blastomonas sp. Lineage (GTDB taxonomy): Bacteria > Pseudomonadota > Alphaproteobacteria > Sphingomonadales > Sphingomonadaceae > Blastomonas. The sequence goes on along the minus strand of CAXRCQ010000181.1, from coordinate 8,659 downwards.
TGCCATGCAGGACGCGCCTGCCAGCCCGACCACCGAAGCGCCTGCAACCGAAGCACCGGCTACGGCTGACCAGGCACCCCCCGCCACGATGGATTCGAACGGCGACGGCACCATGGACGCCTGGGATCGCAACAATGACGGCAAGGCCGATGCCTGGGATACGGATGGCGACGGCCAGCCGGACAAGGCCGATCCGATGGAAGCCGCTGAATAACGAAAGCCCTATAGGGGTCGCAACGAAAGGCCGGGAGAGCAATCTCCCGGCCTTTTTTCGTTCCTGCAAGAAGTTGCAGATACGCGACGCTTGAAAAGGTCCATGTAAACAGCATTCATCACCAAACACTGTCAATCTGACTTGACGGCTGGCAGGTTAAAGCCCGTTTACCACCATTTTTGAGCTTTTTTGTCGGCTTCAACGTCTAATTAACTTCGCCATTCTAGACCCCATCCTCAGCGTTGTTTACCTTTTTTGGGAGAAAAGGAAATGCAATCTGGCTTGCAGGAAAGGCTTGAGTTCTACGAATTGGATCGCGCCGACAATTCCACCTTCCGCAGGGTGAAAAGGTCGCTCGGTCGTCACGTCAATCGCGCGCTGGAAAAATTCTATCGCAAGGTCGGAGGGATCACCGAGCTCAAGGGATTCTTCTCGGATAGCTCACGGCTGCAATATGCCAAGAACGCGCAGCATAGCCACTGGATGAAGATCTTCGGCGATGGTCTGACCGAAGATTACATGAAGCGTGCCGTCGGCGTGGGCCAGGTGCATGCGCGCATCGGGCTTGAGCCGAAATGGTATGTCGGGGGCTATGCGCTGATCCTCGAAGAGATGATCCACGGGATGATTTCGCCGGGCTATCTGCGCTTCGTGCCGGGCCGTCGCAAGCTGGCCAAGGATGTGGCGGCGCTCGTAAAGGTCTCGCTGCTCGATATCGATGTCGCGCTGTCGACCTATTTCGTCGATGCCCAGGAAAAGGTGCGCGCCGTGGTGCTCGGTCAGATGGGCAGTGCGCTCAAGCGGCTGGCCGAAGGCGATCTGACCACGCAGATGGCGGGCCTCCCGTCCGAATATGCGCAGGTCGAGCAGGACTTCAACGCCGCCACTGCCGCGCTGCGCGAAACGCTGCTTGCGGTAAGCTCGAGCGTGAGCGTCATTTCTTCGGGCAGCGGGGAAATCCGCACTGGCGCCGATGACCTGGCCTCGCGCACCGAGGAACAGGCCGCGTCGCTCGAGGAAACTGCCGCCGCCATGCGTGCTGCCACCGAGATGGTGCAGGAAACCACGCGCAGCGCCGTGGCGGTCAACGCCGAAATGGCCAAGATGCAGGCCGAGGCGACCGAGGGCGGCGTGATCGTCGGCAAGGCCGTCGGTGCGATGGATTCGATCGAGAAATCGTCGAGCGAGATCGGCAAGATCATCACCGTGATCGACGGCATCGCGTTCCAGACCAATCTCCTCGCCTTGAATGCGGGCGTCGAGGCGGCGCGCGCGGGCGATGCCGGCAAGGGCTTTGCCGTGGTGGCGCACGAGGTTCGGGCGCTGGCCCAGCGTTGCGCCGATGCCGCGCAGGAGATCAAGACGCTGATCAGCAACAGCACCGAGCATGTCGACAATGGCGTCAAGCTGGTCGGCGAAACCGGCACCATGCTCACGCGGATCGTCGAGCGCGTCGGTGAGGTCAGCCAGGTCATCACCCGCATCGCCGCCTCGGCGGAGAGCCAGTCGACCAGCATGATCCAGGTCAACTCTGCCGTGGGCGACATGGACAAGATGACCCAGCAGAACGCGGCAATGGTCGAGGAAACCGCGGCTTCTGCCCGCAGCCTCGCCAGCGAGGCGCAGGATCTCGCCGAAAAGGTCTCGCGCTTCCAGCTCGGCCAGCAAGCCGCCATGCCGATCGCGCGCCGCGCACATCGCCCGGCGCCGAAAAAGGCGGCGCGCGTGCCGATGGTCAGCGGCAATCTGGCGCTGAAGGACGATGACGAGGACTGGTCGGAATTCTGATCCGGCCGATTGCCGCCGGAGCCCAGGCGCTCCGGCGGTGATGCCATATCATTGCTGGGCGGGTTAACCCTCGCTTATCCTCTCGATGCGAAGAAGAGGCAGGCGCCCCAGGAGAATGAACCATGCTGCATGTCGATCATCGCAACCTGCGCGCCGGAGCCGTGGCGCTGGGAGCGATCGATTGCAGGCTGGAGCCGGGCGTTTCGCCTGTCGTCGATATGCTGGCTGCCACCGGCCCTGCCAGCCATGGCTTTCTGCGCGATGGCTGGTTCTGCCGGGGCGAGCCCGAGGCGATCTGCACGCTGGTCGCGAGGCGCGGGGATGGCAGCCCGATCCTGGCGCTGCCGATGCGTCAGCTCGGCCCGCCGGGTTTGCGCGCGCGTTCGCTGGCGGGCAGCTACTGGCCCTTCCGCAGCGCCGCGATCGATCCCAGCACAGGCGTCGGCGACATGCGCGCGGTGCTCGATCATCCGGTTGCGCAGGAGGCGATCGGGCCGCTGCTGCGGGTCGGTCCGATCTATCATGACGACCGGCTGTCCCAGCTGATGATCGCTGCCGCTGATGCCACCGGCTGGCATGTGCTGATCCGCGACATGGGGCAGAGCTTCGTCCAGGAATTTGCCGAGCCCGGGTCACCCGACGCCTGGCCCAGCAAGTCGCGGCGCAAGAAGGTGCGGCGGCTGACTGCGCGCCTTGAGGAACAGGGGCCGGTGACGGTGCGCATCGTGCGCGGAGCAGGCTGGTCGCGCCAGGTGTTTCGCGATCTCGCGCGGATCGAGGAGAACAGCTGGGTCGGTCGGCGTACCGATCGCAGCGGCGCGAAATTCCTCAATCCGCAGATGATGGCGCACTGGCAGCGCGCGGTGGTCGACCCCGAGCTTGCCGACATGCTCAGCGCGACCCTGGTCTATGTCGCCGACCGCCCGATTGCCTTTTCGCTCGATCTGCTCTGCGGTTCGATCGCCTACGGCATAGCCAGCAGTTATGACGAGGGCTTTGCCGATTGCTCGCCGGGCCAGATCGTCACCGTGCATGCCGTGGACGCCATGCTGGCGCGCGGCGTTCGCCGGGTGGACTGGGGGGCGGGCGATAGCGGCTACAAGCAGGAGCTCGGAGCAATGCCCGGATCGCGCATTCAGGACATATTGATCATCCGCAGCGCCGCATTGGCTGCCGCGCTGCGCCCGCGCTGGGAAGAGACGGTCGGATCGGGCACGCTGGCCCTGGCCGCCGGGCTGGCCGATGCCGTGCGCGTCTCCTCCATCCCCTCCAGCCTCACGCTGCGTCGGCTGCTCATGTCGGGGCTGGCCCTGTCCGCCGCCGCATCGCTGCTCGCGGAGTGACAGGGCGGGACCCGCTTCACGCCGCGAGATTGCGCTCGATCATCGCCTGGCCATGGCCATCGACGCGTTCCCATTGCAGATTTCCGATGTAGCGCCAGGCCAGTTCCCCCTGATCGTTCAGCGCGAACAGGTGAAGCCAGCGATTGTCGAACAGCGCCCGCACGCCCTCATGCTTCTCGATGATCGCGGTCATTGCCTCGACCGGGGCCTCGATACAGACCGAAAGCCGCAGCGGTTCGTGCACGAGGTCGTTGCCGTCATGCACCGACTGCAACGGCAAGCCTGCGCGCAGCATGCCGCCATTGCCCTCCACCACGCCGATTCCGCCGGTCACGTTGTGGATCAGCTTGTTGCCGCCGCCAAAGACATGCGGCGCGACCGATGACCCGTAATATTGCAGGCTGATCCAGCTCGCGACGACGACCGGCGCGGTCATGATCAGTTCGAGCACCCCGAAGCCCTCATCCTGCTGCCACTGGTAGTCGTGCAGGAAGGCGCGACCCTCCAGGCTCTTGCCGCTGGTGCGGTAACGCGGTGCGGCAATGAACGCCTTGCACCCGGCGAGCGCCCATTCGGGGCGGATCTCGGCCCAGTCACGGCTGCGCTTTGCCACATCGGACGCGTTTGCGGCGCGCGGCAGGCGCAGCGCCCTTTCGCCGCGGGCAACCAGACCTGCGCTCGCCAGCCAGCCTCTGGCCTGATCGATCGCGATCGCATGGGCAGGGGAGGGGTGATCGCCGTCATAGATCAGCACATCGTCGGTAGTGGTATCGTGCAGCCCGGCGAGGAACAGCGTGGTGGCGGGCACGATGATGCCGTTGCCCGCGAGGCCGCCGCGCACTGCGGGGTCGTTGAGCAGGCTTGCCAGCAGCCGAGCATTGACCTCGCCCGAATAGCCGCCGCACGCGCCGCAATGCAGTCCGCTGGCGTGCGGATTGTTGACGACATTCGCGCCATGACCGACGAGCAGCACCAGCGGCGCGAAATCCTTGGTCAGCGACATCGCGCGCAGCACCGCCGTCGCTGCGTCCACCTTGTCCGCGAGGCTCAGCGCCGGATCGGGGCGCGGCATCGGATCGTTGGGCAGGCTGGTCTTCTTCAGCGCGAACGTGTCACGGATCAGCTTGCCGAGATATACCGGACCCGCCGCCTCGACGAATGCGAACGAGGACACGGCGGCCAGCTTGAAACGGCCCCAGGCACGCTTGGCGCGCGAGCGATAGCGGGCGGCGCGATCCACATCCTCCAGTTCGACACCACCCGAGCAGGTGGTCAGCTTCGGATTGAGCAGCACCGGCAGCCGATGTTCGCGGACATCCGAGGCGAAGCGCCGGTGCGACGCGCCAAGGCCGAAAAATCCGGCAAAGCCCAGCGTCTGGATTTCCGGATCGAGCGCCTCGAGCGAGCGCCGGAACACTTCCGATCGCACGTCGATACAGAAGGCGGCCTGCAACGCGGGTTGCCGCGCTGTCGCGGCCTTAGACCCTGCGGCCAGCGTCTCGCCGATCGCGCGCTGGCCTGCGCGTTCTGCCGCTTCCTGCAGGATGGCGTCGATGATCTGGTCGGCATCTGGCGCAACCGGTGCGGAATGCGTGGCGACCACATCCTGCCAGGCTTCGAGGATCGGGCCGCGATACTGGGCGAGCAACGCATCCTCCCACATCAGCCGGATCGCCAGCAGATCGGTGAGCGTGCTGTCCTGCTGGCCTGCCAGCTCGGCCTGCCACAACCTGTAGCGGCCAACCTGCGCCCAGCCGCCGAGCGTCATCAGCAACGCGTGAAAATAGGTGGGCATGGCCGACCCTGGCAGTCCCAGCCGCGCAGCACTGGCCGCGAGCGCATCGCCTGCGCTGTCGGGCGCATCGGCGACGAACCGGGCAAAGCCCTTGAGGCCGGCGATTTCCGGGGTGAGGTCGTGCGTGGCGACATCCTGCCAGGCACGAAAGGCGGATTTGCCCTGCGGTGCGGCCCATAGCGCCTGGCCCTCGTCGCTCCATCCGGCGATCCAATGGCCCATGCGCTCGGCGATGATCGCGGGCCAGTCGATGCCCGAAACGCGCGCGGCGAGGTCGGCAATGGTCGGCAGCGGGTCCTTGCGGACAACCGGGCGCTGCGCGGCGAGCTTGAGCTCGGCGACGCTCGCGGGGCAGGGCGATAAGGTGCATGCAGCGAGCGCGGCGGCGAGATCGCCATCGGTGATCGATCCATTGCCGATCCGCTCGCGATACCAGCCGCGCGCCATCGTGGCGGGCGCATCGCTCACCCGCGCCAGCAGCGCGGCGGTAGTGGCGAGATCGAGCCCGGCCTGGCCGAGATAGGGATTGACCGCCACGCTCGAGGCAAGCGGCCAGACCGGCGGAATGGCGCGCACGGCGGCATCTGCGAACGGCGCGATTTCGGCGACGGTCAGTTCGGAATGAGTCAGGGTGTTCTGCGTCATGGCAAACTCCTTGGAAAATCGGGGCCGGTCGTCAGCGCGACCGCTTGAGGGTCCAGCCGCCAAGCATGCGGTCGAACAGCGCGTTGGCGTAGAGGCCGTTGGAAAGGTGAACCCTGAGGCCCGCCGCTGCGGGGTGATAGGCCCAGAGCGGGAACATCGACTGGGCGACGGCGACCAGCCCGAAGCTGACCACGGCGAGGATCATCAGCACCCATTCGAGCGGTCCGGGGGCCGGCGTCGCCGGAAGGGGGCCGAGCAGCAGCGCATCGGCAAGGTGGTGCAGCGCGAAATAGCCGAGCGAGGCGGCGAGCGAATAGGCCACCATCCGCCGCATCAGCGGGACGGGAGCAGCGCCGGCAAGGCCTTGGGCGAGCAGATAGGCGATGCCGAAGATCAGGATGGCGCCCAGCGCGATCGACTGGGGCGAGCTATCCTGGAAGCGGAAGGCGAAACCGATCGCGACATAGATGGCGAGCGCCGCGAGGAACGCGCCGGTGACTGCCTTGGCACCCGGAATGGCGACCGGGCCGGGCCGCCGCAGCGCCGCGATCCGGTCGACCGCGCCACCCGAGGCAAGGAAGCTGTGCGCCTTGTAGAGCGAGTGCGCGATGATGTGCAGCATCGCCAGCGGGAACAGCGCCAGGCCGCACTGCATGATCATGAAGCCCATCTGCGCGACGGTGGACCAGGCGAGCGAGGTCTTGACCGCAGGCTGGGTGAGCATCACCAGCCCGCCGAACACCGCGGTAAAGCCGCCGATCATCACCAGCCCCGCCATGATTGCGGGCGAAAGCAGCAGAACATCGGCAAAGCGGATGAGCAGGAAGCCGCCCGCATTGATGACGCCCGCATGCAGCAGCGCGGAGACGGGGGTCGGCGCTTCCATCACCTCGGTCAGCCAGCCGTGCAGCGGGAACTGTGCGGACTTGATGACCGCTGCCAGCGCCAGGCCGAACACCGCAAAGCGGATCGCCGCGCCGCTTTCACCGCCGCGTGCGGCATCGAGGATCGTGGCGATGTCGCCAGTGCCATAGGCCCAGAAGAGCAGGATTGCCGATCCGACCAGCGCACCATCGGCAATGCGCGCGGTGATGTATTTCTTGTGCGCGGCGCGGCGGGCGGCTGCACGATCGGGATAGAAGAGCAGCAGCTTGTGCAGGCACAGGCTGGTGGCGATCCAGAACAGTACGAGCTGCAGCAGGTTGCCCGACAGCGCGAACAGCAGCACGCTGGCCAGCGTGAAGCTTAGCCAGGCCTTGAAAAGCGCACGGCGCGGTTCGTCGCCGAGATAGGTGCGCGAATAGCGCAGCACGACCCAGCCGACAAAGGCGACCAGGATGGTCACCGGCAGGCTGACCGCGTCGAGCCTGACGGAAAGCCCCAGATGCTGCCAGACCAGCAGCTCGGTGGTGGCAGGTCCTGCCGAGATCAGCTGCGCCAGCGCCGCGATGGCGAGGCCCAGACAGGCGAGAAGGCCGGCTTCCAGCGCCCGTCCTGTCAGGCGGGCATGGCGGTCGCCTGCGAGCAGGGCGATTCCCCCCAATCCGGTGAATGCGGTGATCCCGATCGTCAGGGCAAGGGCGATATCCATCGTCTTTCCGTCTCCGTCCGGCCCCGGCAGGGGCACGCGTGTCGCAAACGGATACGGAGGAGCAATCGATATGAAAAATTCAATGAAAGAAAGATTTGGTTCTGAAATTACGAACTAGGCGATTTTCGCGATCTCGAGCAGTTGATCGACCAGGGGGTGCGGAAAGCGGCGCGACTGGGTCATCGCATAGAAGGATTCGGTCAGACCGGGGATCGCCATGATGTCGTGCAGGCTGCCAGTGCTGAGTTCGTCGCGCACCACGATCGGCGGCACAACGCCCACCCCGGCCCCGGCGCGCAGCAACAGGCGCAGCATCGCCATGTCGTCGGCCTCGGCGATAATGTTGGGCAAGATACCCAGCCGATCAACCAACAGGTCGAAATCGGCGCGAACCCCGGAATCCGTAGCGGGAACCACCAGCCGCATGGTCATCAGCAGCTCGCGCAGCGGCGTGCGCGCGACGTCGACCTTTTGCGGGCCGATCAGGCTGACCGGGATCTGGTCGACCAGATGCGCGACCCAGTTGGTGCCGCTGTCGCGAAAGGGCAGGCGGTTGGTCAGCAGCACGTCGAGCTCGTGCGCCTCGAGCGCCTTGACCAGATCGCGCAGCGAACCCGAGCGGATCACCAGATGCACATCGTCGCGTCCGACCATGGGGGCGAGAAACCGCATCTGGAAATTGCGCGACAGGGTGGAAAGCGCGCCGACACGCAGGTGCCGTCGGCTGCTGCCGCTGCCCCCGGCAAAGGTCGCCATCATCTCGTTCGCGGTCTCGAACATGCTGTCGGCATAATTCAGCGCGACGCGCCCCGCCTCGGTCAGTTCGAGCCTCCGCCCGCGCCGTTCAAACAGTTGATGTCCCACGCTTTCTTCGAGCAGCTTGATCTGCGTCGAGAGCGCCGATTGCGACACGTTGAGCCGCCGCGCGGCGTTGGTGAGATTACCGTCATGCGCCACAGCATGGAAATAGCGCAGGTGCTTGAAATTGAGGTGCATCGGGCAGCGGTCCACAACCGAGTTCAGTTTATGAGAACAATATCGGGATTTTATTGAATTTCCGTGATCTAGGCAACGGGCTTAGTAAGGGCGCAGGTCCAGACGCCAACAAAGGCCCCGCAATGGAAACCCTGCCCGAAAAGACTGACCATCCCCGCCGCCTGCTTTCGGTCGCACAAGCAGGCGGAGCCCCTGACCGGATTGCCGCAGTTCAATCCGGTCAGGGGATGTCCGCGGGTCTGCGCCCTGTGCTGAGCCTCATTGCCCGTGCGCCATTGCTGCTGGCG
>CAXRCQ010000180.1:0-7555 GCA_964228845.1 Blastomonas sp. | reverse complement strand
TCAGGCACAGGCTCGACGAGGCGAACAGCAGGAAGCGGACGGCGACGCGGTTGACCGTCGCCTGGACCAGGCTGTGCGCGATGCGAAGCGCGACATAGAGCCACGCGACTGCGAGATTGATCCCCTCGCCATGGCCGATGATCGCCAGCACGATGCACACGGCATAAAAGATCGTCGGTTCGTCGAGCAGGTGGTTGTAATTATGTGCTTTCCACTGGATCGGCTGCGGCAGGACCGCGTCGAGATCCTTGCCGGTGCCGCCTTTCAGATTGGCGACGTCGATCTTCGCCTGCTGCATCGCCGGGATACGGGTGACGTACATCCACGCCCACATGACCATGGTCCAGGCGAGCAGGATGACGACGGGCTGCAATATGGCCTGGGTCATTGGTCCGGCTCCTTCACAGCGTGGCTATCAGCGCCCGGACCGCGAGAACGATCAGGCAGAAGGTCGAGGCGAGGAACAGCAGGAAGCGAGTTTGCACCTTGTTGACAGTGGCCTGCCAGATGCTGTGGACGATGCGGATCAGCGTATAGCCCCAGGCCAGCGCAACATTGAGGCCATCGGTGCCGGCGCCCGCGATCGCAATGATGGCAATCGTCGCGTAGAAGATGGTCGGCTGCTCCATCAGATGTGCGTAATTGTGCGATTTCCACGCGGCTTGCGGCGGAAGCATCGGATCGAGATCGCTACCGCGCCCACCGACGGCCTTGGAAATATCGACGCCCAGCTTCCTCGCATTGGGAAGCCGCGTTCCCGCCATCCAGAACAGCATGACGAGCGACCAGAGCACCAGCACGGCGGCCGGCGTCAAAACATTGGCAGGCATAAGCAGCTTCCTCCCCCGCTTTACGGAAAAGGAAACTGCGGCAGCGCTATTAGATTGTCAATCGCAACCGATCGGGCGGATCAGCGGTTGATGCTGACCACATTGTCGGCGCGCCAGTGCGGGCGGGCCTCGCCGGTATACATCGACTGCATCGGCTCGTCGGCGACCGTGTAATGCTCGCTCGTGCCGAAGCCGTTGAAGCCGGTGCGCATCGCCGCGCCATAGGCGCCGATCATGCCGATCTCGAAATAGTCGCCGGCCTTGATGTCCGCGGGCAGCGGGAAGGGTCCGGCCATATAGTCGATATCGTCGCAGGTCGGACCGAAAAAGCTGAAATCGGCGGTTTCCTCGCTGCGCTGGTTGCCGAGATAACGGACCGGGAAGCGCCAGCCGATATGCGCGGCATCGAACAGCGCGCCATAGGCACCGTCGTTGATATACAGTTCCTCGCCGCGGCGACGATCGACGCGGACGACGATCGAGTTATACTCGGCGCACAGCGCGCGGCCCGGTTCGCACCAGAGCTCGGCCGAGTAGCTGATCGGCAGACTCTCGAAAGTGCGTTCGATGATCGCGAAATAATCCTCGAGCGGCGGGGGCTGCATGCCCGGATAGGCCGAAGGGAAGCCGCCCCCGACGTCGATGACGTCCACGGTGACCGAGGCATCGACGATCGCCGCGCGGACGCGGTCGAGCGCCTGCACATAGGCGTGCGGGCTCATCGCCTGGCTGCCGACATGGAAGCAGATACCCAGGCTGTCCGCCGCCTGGCGGGTCGCCATCAGCAGATCGCGCGCATCGGTCAGCTCGCTACCGAACTTGGACGCAAGGCTCAGCTCCGAATGCTCGGACGAGACGCGCAGGCGCACGCACAGCGTCAGATCGTCGGGCGCGCCGGTCGCGGCGACGATCTTGTCGAGTTCTTCGCGGCTGTCGAGCGAGAACACGCGTACGCCATGCAAGTGATAGGCCTCGGCAATTGCTTCGGGAGTCTTGACGGGGTGCATGAAGCACAGGGTCGCATCGGGCAGGGTGTCCGCGACCAGCCGCACCTCGGCAATCGAGGCGACGTCATAATGCGTGATCCCCGCGTTCCACAGCACGCGCAGCAGGTCAGGCGACGGATTCGCCTTGACCGCGTAAAGCGACTTGCCAGGAAAGCGATCAACAAAGAAACGCGCCGCGCGGGTGGCCGCTTGCGGACGGTTCAGCGTAACCGGCTGTGCCGGGTTCAGAGCCTGAATCAGCTCCAGCGCATCAAGATATTCGTGCAACTCAAGGGACCCCCAAAAAACAGTCGAACAACAAGGCTGCCTTGCGGTTATTGGAAGTCCCCCTGGGGCAGCGGACCGCCGAAATAGGGTCCGCCGCCCCGTGTGTAAAGGAAAAAATTATCACCAGTTGATTAACCCAGCCGGTCGCGAAAAGTTTCATAGCCGAACGAGGCGATCTCGCGCAGGCTGTCGTCATCGCTGTTCCACAGCCAGATGGAAGGCAGCGGTACGCCGTTGAAAGTATTGGTTTTTACCATCGAGTAGTGCGCCTGGTCGAGGAACGCGAAGCGCTGACCCGGCTCGAGCGGGACGGGCAGGCCATAGTCGCCGATAATGTCTCCGGCGAGGCATGAGGGGCCGCCGAGCCGTATCGGCTGTGCGTCGGGCCGTTCATCGAGCATCGCCGGGCGATAGGGGGCTTCGATCACGTCGGGCATGTGGCAGGTCGCCGAAATATCGGTGATTCCCACCTTCATCCCGTTGTCGAACACATCGAGCAGCTCGCCGACCAGGATGCCCGCATCGAGCGCAACCGCCTCGCCGGGTTCGAGATAGATCTCGCAGCCCGTGCGCGCCTTGACCGCGATCAGGAACTCGACCAGCTCGTCGCGCTGATAGTCGGCGCGGGTGATGTGATGCCCGCCGCCGAAATTGAGCCATTTCAACTGTTTGAAATAGGGTTCGAGCAAGGGTTCGAGCTTCGCCCAGATCTGCTGCAGAGGCACCAGATCCTGCTCGCACAGCGAATGGAAATGGATGCCCGATACGCCTTCGAGATGCTCTGGGCGCAGCTGGTCGACCGGGTGGCCGAGGCGGCTGTGCGGCTGGCTCGGGTCGTATTTCTCGGTCTCGCCCAGCGGCAGTGCGGGGTTGATGCGCAGGCCGATGTCGAAGCTCTGCCCTGCAGCGCGGGCGTCCTCGATCAGCGGCGCGAATCGCGCGATCTGGCCGGGGCTGTTGAAGATGACATGGTCGGAGAGCTTGAGGATCTCGCGCAGGTCCTCGGCCTTGTAGCCCGCGCAATAGGTTGCGATCTCGCCATGATAATGGTGCGAGGCGAGCTTCGCCTCCCACAGGCCCGACGAACAGGTGCCGTCGAGATAGTCGCTGACCACATCGCCCAGCTGCCAGAACGAGAATGCCTTGAGCGCGGCAAGCATCTTGGTCCCCGCCCGGTCGCGGACATCGGCAAGGATCGCCAGATTGCGCCGCACCGCCGCCTCGTCCACGACAAAGGCGGGCGAGGGAACGCGGTTCAGGTCGAAATGCCGAAAGGCACCGGGATCGCCGGCCTTGGTTTCCATGTGCGTGTATAACCTCAAAAAAGTCGGTTTCCCGCGAAGGCGGGAATCCATCTCCAGAACTTTCGCCCGGGCGCTCCGGCAGGAGATGGGCCCCTGCCTTCGCAGGGGACCAGGTGCATCAGAACGCCAGCGGCGCGTCCAGTTCCTTGACCTGCCAGGGCAGGCCGTGCTGGTTGAGCATGTCCATGAACGGATCGGGATCGAACTGTTCCATGTTGAACACGCCTTCGTCCTTCCACGCGCCGGTGAGGATCATCGCCGCGCCGATCATCGCGGGAACGCCAGTGGTATAGCTCACCGCCTGGTTGCCGGTCTCGGCATAGGCGTCCTCGTGGTCACAGATATTGTAGACATAGATCGTCTTTTCCTGGCCGTCCTTCACGCCGGTGGCGATGTCGCCGATATTGGTCTTGCCCTTGGTCGTCTCGCCCAGCGAGGCGGGTTCGGGCAGCACGGCCTTCAGGAACTGCAGCGGGATGATCTCGCGGCCTTCGTACATCACCGGATCGATCCGGGTCATGCCGACATTCTGCAGCACTTCCAGATGCTTGAGATAGGCATCTCCAAAGGTCATCCAGAAGCGGATGCGCTTGATCTCGGGATAATGCTTGGCGAGCGATTCCAGCTCCTCATGGTACATGAGGTACATGTTTTTCTCGCCGACGCCCTCGAAATCGAAGGTCTGTTTGTGGCTGAGCGCGGGGCCTTCGACCCATTCACCGTCGGCCCAGTGGCGCGACGGCGCGGTGACTTCGCGGATGTTGATTTCCGGATTGAAATTGGTGGCGAAATGCTGGCCATGGTCGCCGCCATTGCAGTCGAGAATGTCGAGCGTGTCGATCCGGTCGAGCAGGTGCTTCTTGATATAGCTCGCGAACACGCTGGTGACGCCGGGGTCGAAGCCCGAACCCAGCAGCGCCATCAGGCCTGCGTCCTTGAAGCGGTCGTGATAGGCCCATTGCCAGCCATATTCGAACTTCGCCTCGTCGCGTGGTTCGTAATTGGCGGTGTCCATATAGTGCACGCCGGTCTTCAGGCATGCGTCCATGATGCTGAGGTCCTGATAGGGCAGGGCGAGGTTGCACACCAGATCAGGCTTCACCTTTGCGATCAGCGCGGCGGTCGCCTCGACATCATCGGCATCGACCTCGGCGGTCGTTATCTTCACGCCGGTGCGCTTCAGCACCGATTCGGCGATCGCGTCGCATTTGGCGATGCGGCGGCTCGCCAGCGTGATCTCGCTGAAAATGCCGGTGTTCATCGCCATCTTGTGCACCGCGACCGAACCCACGCCGCCCGCACCGATCACCAGAATCTTGCCCAAAGTCCGTTTTCCCTTATTGCTGGAATTGCTGTCAGCGGGTGCATATAGAGGCTCTGCATGACAGAACCAAGTGATCCCCTATCCCCGGACCGCAAACCCAGCCGCGAAGGCATCGAGCGCGCCGCGAAGAAGATTTCCGCGATCCTTCCGCCGACGCCGCTGATGCCTCTGAAGCATGAGGGGATGACGCTATGGTGCAAGGCCGAGTGCCTGCAGCCGATCGGCGCGTTCAAGATCCGCGGCGCATGGCACCGTCTGTCCGATCTCAGCGAGGAAGAGCGCGCACGCGGCGTCGTCGCGTTTTCGAGCGGCAACCATGCGCAGGGCGTCGCCTGGGCGGCCAAGCGGCTGGGCATCCGCGCGACGATCGTGATGCCCGTCGATGCGCCGAAGCGGAAGATCGATTCCACCCGCGGCTATGGCGCAGAGGTCATCACCTATGATCGACGCACCGAGGACCGCGTCGCGATTGCCAACCGCATCGCATCGGAAACCGGTGCCGTCGTCGTGCCGAGCTTCGATGATCCATGGATTATCGAGGGGCAGGGCAGCACCGGGCTCGAGGCGCTGGTGCAGATTATCGCGCAGGCGGGGATCAACCCGCACCGCGTCGTTTCGTGCTGCGGCGGCGGCGGACTCTCTGCCGGGATCGCGCTCGCGATGCCGGGCGCGAAGATGACGATCGTCGAGCCCGATGGCTGGGACGATATGGGCCAGTCGCTGCGCAAGGGGAAGATCATCCCCGTGCCGTCGGACGCGCCGAACACGGTGTGCGATGCCCTGCAGACCCCGGTGGTCTCGCCGCTCACCTTCGAAATTCTCAAGGAACGCAAGGCCGAAGCGGTCAGCGTGTCCGATGAAGAGGTGTTCCGCGCTATGCGCCATGCGCACGAGCGGCTGCGGCTGGTGCTCGAGCCCGGCGGTGCGGTGGCTCTCGCAGCCGTGCTCTCGGGCAAGGTCGAGGTCGATGATCGTACGCTGATCATCCTGTCGGGCGGCAATGTCGATCCGGCGCTGTTCTCGCGCGCCTTGGCCTCGTGAGCGCCCGTTGACCCCCGCCAGCCTCGAACGCCGCGCCGATCTGCAGGCCGCGCTGTTGCGGGTGGCGCAGCAGGACCGCGAGGCGCTGCGCATCGTCTATACGATGACCTCGGCGAAACTGCACGGCGTTTGCCTCCGTATCTGCATCGACAGGGGCGCGGCGGAGGACGTATTGCAGAACGTGTATCTGAAGGTGTGGCAGCGTGCCGGGTCGTTCGATCCGGCCAGGGCGAGCGCGATCGCCTGGCTGTGCGCCATCGCACGCAATGCCGCGATCGATTGGCGTAGAAGCCAGCGCTATGAAGACCCGTTGCCTGCCGATCTTGCCGAAACACTGGTCGACGACGACGCGGACCCTTCGGCGGCGCTGGCACAGGACAGCGAGCGCGCGCAGATCTTCCGCTGCCTCGACGAACTGGAACCCGTGCGGGCCAGCGCGATCCGGGCGGGATTTTATCAGGGCCTCAGCTATCCCGAGATTGCCGAGGCGATGGACAAGCCGGTGGGGACCGTGAAAAGCTGGATCCGCCGGGGATTGATGCAGTTGAAGGAGTGCCTGTCGCGTGAGCAGTGATGCCATGCCCGACCGGTCTGCCATGGCCGCCGAACTCGCTCTGGGCCTGCTCGAAGGCGCCGAGCGGGCGGAGGCCTTGCGCCTGATGCTCGCCGATCCCGATTTCGCCGCCGAGGTCGAGGCCTGGCGCGGACGGCTTGCGCCGCTTTACGACGGTTTTGCCGAGACGTCTGCGCCTGCCGGGCTGATGGACCGGATCGACAGCCTGATCGATGCCGAATTGGCGGCGGAGCGACCCTCGCCGGTGGTGGCTCATCTTCCCGCCAGGTCGGGCGGCAATGGCTGGAAGATCGCGACCCTGGCCATGTCCGCCGTCGCGGCTGTGCTGGCTTTGGCGCTGGTGCTGCCCGGCCCGGCAGTCGAGCAGACCCTGCCTGCCAATCCCGCCATGGCGGTCGCTCAGCTGACCGGTCCCATCGATGGATTGCTGCTTACCGCGCGCTATGACAGCCGCACCTCGGAGATGCTGGTGCGGGTGGAAGGCATGCCGGTCACCGACACCGAGCCGGAATTGTGGATCGTCCCCAAGGATGGCCAGCCTCGCCGCCTTGGTCGTTTGATGCGCGGCGGGGTCACGCGGATCGAGATTCCCGAAGGCCATCGCAAGTTCATCGACCCGCTGAGCAATCTCATCCTGACGATGGAGCCCAAGACGCTGCCCGATCCGGACAAGCCGAGCGCGCCGACCGTGGCGCAAGGCCGCCTGCAGCGGATCTGATCGCGCTCATCTTTTGGCAAGCCTGTTTTCCGGCGAAAGCCGGAACCCAGCGCGGCCGCAGCGCTGCATGGCTCCTGCACTCCGGCTTTGGCCGGAGCACGGCAATCTGCGAAATGCCCCGCCCAGTCCACTTTTGTTAATCTCTGTCGCATCCGGTGTGAAACTCTCTCCGTAGCTGCCCCCGTATCCGGACTTCCCCATGAGGATACGAGAACCAGACGGAGAAACTGATGCTGAAGACTCTTGCCCCCAGCCTTCTTGCCGCCACCGCCGCCGCGACCCTTGCGCTCGCCGGTCCTGCGATCGCCAACCACCACAAGGGCGGCCATGAAGGCCATTCGATGGTCGGTGGTGCCGCAATGTACCCGACCAAGACCATCGTCGAGAACGCCAGCGCTGCGCCGAACCTCAAGACGCTGGTCGCTGCGGTCAAGGCTGCTGGCCTGGTTGACACGCTGGCTTCGCCGGGCCCGTTCACCGTCTTTGCCCC
>CAXRCQ010000179.1:0-4340 GCA_964228845.1 Blastomonas sp. | reverse complement strand
CCCCACCGCATATCCGCTGACTGTCGCGGCGCTCTATCACTTCGCCACGATTGCCGAGCCTGACGCCGCGCGCGATGCGCTGCACGCGCTGTGCAAGCGCGAGGGGCTGTGCGGCACGCTGCTGATCGCGCAGGAAGGCGTCAATGGCACACTGGCGGGGCCTGGAGCCGGGATCGCCGCGCTGGTCGATGCCATCCGCGCGATGCCGGGCTTCGCAGGCATCGAGGTCAAATATTCGGGCGCGCACGAGCCTCCCTTCAAGCGGCTGAAGGTCAAGGTGAAGCGCGAGATTGTGACCATGGGCGTGCCCGATGTGGATCCGGTGCATGGCCAGGGTGCCTATGTTGATTCGGCGGACTGGAACGCGCTGATCGCCGATCCCGACACGCTGGTCATCGACACGCGCAACAGCTTCGAATTCGCGCAGGGGACGTTCGCAGGCTCGGTCGATCCGGGCACCGAGCGCTTCACCCAGTTTCCGGCCTGGTTCGATGCGCAGGCCGAGGCACTGCGCGCGTCAGGCAAGAAGATCGCGATGTTCTGCACCGGCGGCATCCGCTGCGAGAAGGCGACCGCCTATGTCCGCGCGCAGGGCTTTGACGAGGTCTATCACCTCCGGGGCGGCATCCTGAAATATCTCGAGCAAGTGCCCGCCGAACAATCGCTGTTCGAAGGCGGCTGTTTCGTGTTCGATGAGCGCGTCGCGCTGGGCCAGGGGCTCGAACTGCTCGAGGTCGAGCGCGCGGTGGCGAAGCAGGCTCCCGACTGAGTCCCGTTGTCCGGCGAAAGCCGGAATCCAGAGCGACCACACTGCAAACTCGCCTCCGGACTCCGGCTTTCGCCGGAGCCCGTTGCAGGTCAGCGCCGTCCGAAAGTGCTCTTCACCAGCCGCGCCACCAGCCCGGCAAGGCTGCGATAATTGGCGAGCTGGTAGGTCGATTCCATCCCCAGTTCGCGCGACAGGCGGCGGTGCGCCTCGGGCAGTGCGTGATAGGGCACGCCGGGCAGCAGATGGTGCAGCGCGTGGTAGCGCAGCCCCACCGGGGCCCAGAGCTCGGGCAGCAGCCCGGGGGGCGGGACGTTGACGCTGTCTAGATATTGCGCGGTGACGCTCATCGCCTCGTCCTCATTCTCCCACAGATGCGCGACCAGTGTGCGGATCTGGTTGAGCACCATCGTGCCCGAGACGATCGCCAGCCCGATCAGGAACGCGCGCAGCGGGATCGTACCGGTCGCGACCAGCGCGATCAGCGTCATTGCCCAGGCGCTGGCGAGCGTTTCGAGCACCAGCCAGTGCCTGCGCGCTTCGCCCTCGGGCATCGCGCGGCGGAAGGCGGGGTTGATGACGAGTCCCGAATAGCGCTCGACCACGATGCGGCGCAGCGGCGGGATGATCAGCGAGAGCGGCGAGAGCACACCATAGCGCACGATCAGCCCGATCGGGCCCAGTGCCGCGACCAGCACGAACAGCGGTACCGTCCACGGCTTCATCAGCGCGAGCGGCAGATCTTCGGGGTCCTTCACCGTGCCATAGCGCAGCCGCTGGTGGTGCAGATTGTGCACGCCTTCGTACATGAAGCTGGGGATCAGCAGCGGAATGCCGACCAGCGCATTCCACCCGGCATTGAAACCGGGCACCGCATCGGGGCGGAGATGGGTGAGTTCGTGGATGAAGCTGCCCGCGCGGTAGAGCGCCAGCACCGCGATCAGTCCGAACAGCGCTGCGATCCCGGCGCCATCGGCGAGGATCGCACCTGCCAATGCGCCGTAGCCCAACGCCACCGATGCCAGCATGTCGATCCAGTATACGCCCGGTTTTGCGGCATTCAGGTCGCGCGTCAGTGACGCCGCCGCGCGGATCATCGCCATGTCGTCGGGCACCTGGCCGCTGGCGCGCGCCAGGGTCGCGCCTTCGGCTGCGCTGCGACCGGGATCGGAAAGGGGAAAACTGCTAGCCATAAAAATCCTGTACTGATCGCCCGCTTAAGCCAGAGCAACGTGGCAGCATGATGGCAATATCTGGCCCGCAATTCCTTGACACAGATCATGGCCCGGCGACAAAGGGCGCGGCGCAACAAGGCCCAGCGATCAAAGGAAACGGTTTTGGCGGACCAGCAACAGATAAGCGTCGGCCCGGTGAACGACAAGGCCGGGCTCAAGGCGTTCGTCGAGATCGCCTATGAACTGAACGCCGCCGACCCCGCCTGGGTGCCGCCGTTGCGCGCCGAAATCTACGAGATGTTCAACCCGGCCAAGAACCCGTTCTATGGCCATGCCACCGTCCAGCCGATGATCGCGACGCGCGGCGGCAAGGTGGTCGGGCGCATTTCGGCGCATATCGATCATCTCGCGCTCACCCAGCCGGCCAGCCAGGGCATGGGCCCCGGCACCGGCAATTTCGGCATGTTCGAGGCGGCGGACGAGCAGGTGGCCCGCGCGCTGCTGAACGCCGCCGAGCAATGGCTGCGCGACCAGGGCATGACCCGCGCACTCGGCCCCTTGAGCCTGTCGATCTGGGACGAGCCGGGGCTGCTCACCTTCGGCCATGACCGCCCGCCGATCATCATGATGGGGCATCACAATGCTGCCTATCAGGGCTGGATCGAGCGCGCCGGATATATCGCAGTCAAGAAGCTGCTGTCCTATGAACTGCCGATCGTCGAGGGCTTTTCCCCGCTGATCCAGCGGATCGTCGCGTCCGGCCGCAAGAACGAACGCATCCGGCTGCGCAAGGTCGACAAGAGCCGGTTTGACGAGGATGCCGCGACGATCCTGGCGATCCTCAACGATGCCTGGGGCAAGAACTGGGGTTTCGTGCCGATCACCGATGCCGAAGTCGCCTATATCGGCAAGAAGCTGCGCCCGCTGGTGCGCGAGGACCTGATCATGATCGCCGAATATGACGGGCGCCCCGTGGCGTTTCTGATGACGCTCCCCGACATCAACACCGTCATCGCGCCGCTCAAGGGTTCGCTCCTCCCGTTCGGCTGGGCGAAGCTGCTCTGGTGGCTGCGTACCTGCCGCTCGCCCAGCGTGCGCGTGCCGCTGATGGGCGTGGTCAGCGATCTGCAGGGCTCGCGCCTGGCGGCGCAGCTCGCCTTCATGCTGATCGAGACGATCCGTGTCGAGGCGGTCAAGCATTACGGCACGGTGCGCGGCGAGATCGGCTGGGTGCTCGATGATAACCAGGGCATGAACGCGATTGCCGATGCGATCGAAAGCAAGATCAACCGCGAATATCTGATCTACGAAAAGCTGCTGTGAGGGCCCGTTTTGGGGATTTGACGCCCGCCAACTTGCCCACTAGACGAGCCGAAACGCTCTGGAGCTTATCCTGACATGAAGATTGCGATGATTGGTTCGGGCTATGTCGGCCTGGTATCGGGTGCCTGTTTTGCCGATTTCGGCCATCACGTGGTGTGCGTCGACAAGGACCCGGCGAAGATCGATTCGCTGCTGGCAGGGGTGATGCCGATCTACGAGCCGGGGCTTGAAGGGCTGGTGTCGGCCAATGTGAAGGCGGGGCGGCTGTCCTTCTCGACCGATCTTCCCTCGAGCGTGGCCGATGCCGATGCGGTGTTCATCGCGGTGGGCACGCCCTCGCGCCGTGGCGATGGCTTTGCGGATCTGAGCTATGTGCGCGATGCCGCGCGCGAGATCGGGGACTCGATCCGCCGCCGCTGCGTCATCGTCACCAAGTCGACCGTTCCGGTGGGCACCGGCGACGAGGTGGAGAAGATCATCCGCCAGACCGCGCCCGGTTGCGATTTCGAGGTCGTCTCGAACCCCGAATTCCTGCGCGAGGGCGCGGCGATCGGCGATTTCAAGCGGCCCGACCGCATCGTCGTGGGCACCGAGGTCGAATGGGCGCGCGACTATATGCGCGAGATCTACCAGCCGCTGTTCCTCAACGAATCGCCGATCCTGTTCGTCTCGCGCCGCACGTCCGAGGTGATCAAATACGCCGCCAACGCGTTCCTTGCGACCAAGATCACCTTCATCAACGAGATGGCCGATCTGTGCGAGAAGGTCGGCGCGAACGTGCAGGACGTCTCGCGCGGCATCGGGCTCGATGGGCGGATCGGATCGAAATTCCTGCATGCCGGTCCCGGCTATGGCGGCAGCTGCTTCCCCAAGGACACGCTGGCGCTGATGAAGACCGCGCAGGACCATGAGGCACCGCTGCAGATCGTCGAGGCGGTGGTGCGGGTCAACGACCTGCGCAAGCGCGCGATGGCGCGCAAGGTGATCGCGGCGATGGGCGGCAGCGTCGAGGGCAAGCGCATCGCGATGCTGGGGCTGACCTTCAAGCCCAATACCGACGACATGCGCGATGCCCC
>CAXRCQ010000178.1:0-2094 GCA_964228845.1 Blastomonas sp. | reverse complement strand
TCGGCCAGGGCCTTGACCCGGCCATGAAAAATGAAACCGCCACGGTCGAAGACAACGGTGGTGACACCGGCCTGCTTGCCGGCTTCCGCGATCTTCTTGCCCACGGCAATCGCATCGGCAACGGTCGCGCCGGTGCTCTTGCTGCCCTTGGTCAGCGTCGATGCCGAAGCCAGCGTCCTGCCGGCGGCGTCATCGATGATCTGCGCGTAGATGTGCTTGCCGGTGCGGTGCACCGAAAGACGGGGACGTCCACCGGCCCGTGCCCGCAGCGAAGTGCGGACGCGCTGGCGGCGACGATCGAACAAAGAGAGCTTCGCCATGGCTTACTTCTTCTTCCCTTCCTTGCGGAAGATAAACTCGCCCGCATATTTGATACCCTTGCCCTTGTAGGGCTCCGGCTTGCGCCAGCGACGGATTTCGGCAGCCACCTGGCCCACCTTCTGGCGATCGCTGCCCGAAATGTGGATGGTGGTCTGGTCCGGGGTCTTGATGTCGATGCCATCGGGGATGGCAAAATCGACGTCATGGATGTAGCCGAGCTGCAGCTTGAGGTTGCTGCCCTGCACGTTGGCACGATAGCCGACGCCGGTGATGTTCAGCGTCTTGGTGAAACCTTCGGTCACGCCGACCACCAGATTCTGCACCAGCGTGCGCTGCATGCCCCAGAACGCGCGGGCTCGACGGGTGCCGTTGGCCGGCTTCACCGACAGCTCGCCATCGGTGAGGTCATAGCTGATGTCGGGAACGGTCGGCATCGACAGTTCGCCCTTGGGGCCCTTCATGGTGATGACACCATCGCCCATGGTGGCGGTGACGCCTGCGGGAATTGCCACAGGCTTTTTACCAATGCGGCTCATATCAGAATACCTCCGCCAGCACCTCGCCGCCGACATTCTGTTCGCGCGCTTCAGCGTCGGACAGAACACCGCGGGGGGTGGATACGATGGTGATGCCAAGGCCGTTGCGCACGATCGGCAGTTCCTTGGAACCCGAATAGACGCGGCGGCCAGGCTTGGACACGCGCGCGACATGCTTGATCGCGGGCTGGCCCTCGAAATACTTCAGCTCGATGCGCAGGCCCTTGTGACGGCCCAGCAGCTCCTCGCTATATCCGCGGATATAGCCTTCGCGCTGCAGCACGTCGAGGACGCGGGCGCGCAGGTTCGACGCCGGCGACATCACGCTGTCCTTCTTGGCCTGCTGGCCATTGCGGATGCGGGTGAGCATATCGCCCAGAGGATCGGTCATTGCCATATCATCAAATCCTTACCAGCTGGACTTCGTAACGCCCGGGATCAGGCCCTTGTTGGCCAGATCACGCAGCTCGATACGGCAGAGCCCGAACTTGCGGTAATAAGCACGCGGACGACCGGTGGTGTTGCAACGGTTGCGCACGCGCGTGGGGTTCGCGTTGCGGGGCAGTTCGGCCATCTTCAGCCGGGCGATGAGACGCTCGGTCTCATCCAGGCTGGTGTCTTCTGCCTTCGCACGGAGACGCGCATAACGGCCAGCATATTGCTTGACCATCTTCTTGCGACGCTCGTTCTTGTTGATGGAACTCAGTTTCGCCATGACTTAAGTTCTCGCCTTTCTAAAATGCGAGACGGAGGGCAATCAAGCCGCCGCCTTTTCCTGGGTTTCCTCAACCGGGAACGGGAAGCCGAAGAGGCGCAGCAGTTCGCGCGCTTCGTCGTCCGTCTTGGCGGTCGTGGTCACGATGATGTCCATTCCACGCACAGCGTCGATCTGATCGTAGCTGATTTCGGGGAAAATGATCTGCTCCTTCAGACCCATGGCATAGTTGCCACGGCCGTCGAAGCTCTTGGGGTTCAGGCCACGGAAGTCGCGGATGCGCGGCATCGCGATCGTCACCAGACGGTCGAGAAACTCGTACATGCGCTCCTTGCGCAGGGTCACCTTGCAGCCGATCGGCATGCCTTCGCGCAGCTTGAACTGGGCGATCGACTTGCGTGCCTTGGTGATCACGGGCTTCTGGCCGGCGATCAGCTCCATTTCGGCAGCGGCGGTGGTCACCTTCTTCTTGTCCTGGCTGCCTTCGCCGACACCCATGTTGATGGTGATCTTTTCCAGCTT
>CAXRCQ010000177.1:0-3681 GCA_964228845.1 Blastomonas sp. | reverse complement strand
TTGAGCTCCCACAGACCGATATCGTCCATCTTCAGTCCAAAGAGCTTGAGCATCTGAGGCACGGCGAAGACCGGGCCGATGCCCATTTCATCGGGCTCGGTGCCCGCGACAGCCATGCCGACATAGCGACCCAGCGGCTGCAGGCCCTTCTGCTCGGCGAGCTTGGCTTCCATCAGCACTGACGAAGATGCACCGTCGGAGAGCTGGCTCGCATTGCCTGCGGTGATGTTCATGCCCGGGCCCATGACCGGCTGCAGGCCCTTGAGGCCTTCGAGCGTGGTGTCGGCGCGATTGCCTTCGTCCTTGGTCACTTCGACATCGGTCATCGTGACCTCGCCGGTTTCCTTGTTCTTGAACGCCATCTTCGCCTTTACGGGAATGATCTCGTCGTCGAACTTCCCGGCAGCCTGGGCAGCGGCGGTTCGCATCTGCGAGCGATAGGCATATTCGTCCTGACGATCGCGGCTGATATTGTAGCGCTTGGCGACCGTCTCGGCGGTCTGTAGCATCGGCATGTAGATGTCCTTGTGCATTGCCAGCAGTTCGGGATCGGGGCCGACGCGCATCTCGGGGGTCTGCACCATCGAGATCGATTCGACGCCGCCAGCGACGACGACGTCCATGCGGTCGACGATGATCTGCTTGGCGGCGGTCGCGATCGACATCACGCCCGACGAGCACTGGCGGTCGATCGACATGCCGGCGACGGTCACGGGCAGACCGGCGCGCAGTGCGGCGGTGCGGCCGATGGTGTGCTGCACGCCCTGCTGGAGCGCGGCACCCATCACCACGTCGTCAACCTCGGCACCTTCGATACCGGCGCGCTCGACGGCAGCGCGGATCGAGTGCGCGGCGAGCGTCGGAGATGGGGTGGCGTTGAAACCGCCGCGATAGGCCTTGCCGATCGGCGTGCGGGCGGTGGAAACGATAACTGCATCACGCATGGGAATTCTCCTTGCTGGGCCTGCCGGGGTTCGACGGCGGGCCGGAATAGGTCACACGAAAAACTGGCTGATCCATTCGGCCATCACGGCGGGCTTGTCTTCGCCCTCGATCTCGACCGTGAATTCGAGCGTCTGCTGCCACTGGCCGGGACGCTTTTCCTCGAGCTCGAGCAGCTTGAAATGGCCGCGAACGCGCTTGCCCGAGCGGACGGGGGCGAGGAAGCGGACCTTGTTGCCGCCATAGTTGACGCCCATCTTGACGCCCTCGACGCGCGGGCAGTCGGACTTGGCCATCAGCACCGGAAAGAGCGAGAGCGTGAGGAATCCGTGCGCGATGGTTCCGCCAAACGGCGTCATCTTGGCCATTTCCTCGTTCACATGGATGAACTGGTGATCGCCGGTGGCATCGGCGAACTTGTTGATCATCTCCTGATCGACCAGCAGCCATTCCGATGTGCCGAGATTCTGGCCCACCATATCCTTCATCGCCTGCGGGGAAATTGCGCTCATTTCTGTCCCTCCTGTCGCTGGTGCAGCAGCCGCCATGGCGCGCCGCCGTCAATTGGAATGCGCGTCTTTTGGCGCTTTTGCGCCGATCATACAAGGACAGACTGCCCGCCGCTACGGCATGCGCGGCCCTTGCTGCAGTTTACGGAAACGGAAAGCGCAACATGGTCGCTCGACTCGGGCGGGCTCAACCATGTTCCTGCACCGTCACGGGAAAGCCGCCTTCGGGATACGGCATGATCATGGCTCCATCGGGCGCGGCCGTGAAGGTGGTCTGGGTCGGATAGGCAAATTCGAGCTTCTCGTTGTTGAAGCGCTCGAGAATGGCCAGACCGATCCGGTGCCGACCTTCGAACACGGTCTCGAAATCTGCGCTCATGATGTCGAAATCGAGCTCGAAATCGATCGAGCTGGCACCGAAGCCGACAAAGCCGCAGCGGATGAAGACGGCCCCGGCCTCTTCCACGATCTGCTTGAGCATGGCCGGCACCTGGCGCGCCCTTTCCGGCGATGTCTGATAGATCAGGCCGATGGCATAACGCGTCCGCCGCCGATTGAGCCTGGTATAGTTGATGATCTGCTTGCCCAGCAGATTGGTGTTCGAGATGATGATCTCCTCACCCGTGACCGATCGCAGCCGCGCGCTCTTGAGGCCGATCTTCTCGACCGTCGCGGTGGTGGTGTCGAAACCGATCGTCTCGCCGCGCTTGAAGGGCTTGTCGAAGATGATCGACAGCGCCGCGAACAGGTCGGAGAAAATTCCCTGCGCGGCCAGACCGATGGCAATGCCGCCGATGCCCAGACCCGCGATCAGGCCGGTGACGTTGACCCCCAGATTGTCGAGAACCATGATCGATGCGATGGCGAACAGCACCACCGTCACCAGCAGGCGGATCAGCGACATGGCATTTGCCAATGTCTCGCTGCCCGCATCGTCGCTGCTGGACGCCCGCCGCTCGATCACACCAAGAATGATCTCCCGCGCCCAGATCGCGACCTGGAATACGGCCGCGACGGTGAACAGGAATGCGACAACCCGCACGATGCTTTCCGGAGCCTCGGAAAAACCGACGACCAGCCGGGCCGAGATCATGATCAGGAAATATTGCTTGGTCTTGGACAAGGTGCGTCCGATGATCGCCGCCAGCGACAGCCGGTCCGGCTGACTTTCGGCAAATTTGCGCGCGCGCCGCTGCAGATAGGCAAGCCCGAAATAGATCGCCGCACCCACGCCCACCGCGATCGCGATCTCGACCGCATGCGCGCTGATCCATGCCCAGAGGCCGGACAGCTTCTGTTCAATGCTTTCAGCAGTAATGGGTTCGGCAAGGACGGGGGATGCGTCGGCAGTCTTTTTTGTCGTCATGCCGCCGAATTAGGGACGCTGCACCGATTAGGCAAGTTTGGGCGCGGTTTTGCCGTCGATCAGCGGACGGAAGGCCGCTTCCTTGCGGCGACGCGCCAGATAGGTGTCGAGGCCGATCTGCATCGCTATCAGCATGTAGACGAAGGGCTGGAAAGCGATTCCGACAAAGGCCGATCCCACCATGAAGATGATCTGGCCGTTCTGCAGCGCCAGCGCGAGCGGGACCACCCATTTCTCGTCCTCGCGGTTCCGCTTGCGATAGATGCGCTGGATGATCTCCATCCGCACCACGCCGCCGAAATGGATGATCAGCCACAGGAAGAGGCCCAGAAAGCCCTGTTCGCCCAGCATCTCGAAATAGCTCGAATGATAGGCGCGGCCCTTGTCGGTGATTTCCTGCTTCTCGATCTGGGTATTGGGTCCGTCGCCCTTGGCCGCGACGGTATCGAACTTCACCTTGTTCTGCAGATAGGCCTCGAAGCCGCCGCCCATCGGGTTCTGCTGCACATATTTCCAGGTCCAGGCCCAGACAGCGACGCGGGTGGAGGCGGACTGGTCCGCCTTGTACTCGCCGATGGTCGCCATCCGGTCGGTAAAGCTTGACGGCAGGAACGGCACCGCCGCTACTGCGAGCGCTGCCGCAACCCCGGCATAGAGGAAACGGTACTTCACGAAGCGCAGCATCAGCACAGCCAGCACGCCAATGCACACCAGCCCGGTGCGTGCCTGGGTGCCGACCGGGATCAGCAGGCAGGCAAAGATCAACGCATAGGCAAAGGTCTTCACCCGCCAGTCGGGCGGAAAGATCGTGCCATGATTGGCGAGCCACAGGATCAGCGGGATGATGCAGATCGCCACGGTCGA
>CAXRCQ010000176.1:0-2957 GCA_964228845.1 Blastomonas sp. | reverse complement strand
AAGGGAGGGGTTAGGGGTGGGTCAGCGTCTGCAGAACCACGGTCGATCCCACCCCATCAAATTCACCGTTTACAGCCGTAGTCGAATCGATTACACCCGTAGTCGTATCTCCTGCAACCAGGCAAAGGCGACTCGATGGCTCCCGAACGGATCAGTGATGCAGAACATGCGGTGATGGAGGTGCTGTGGCAGCGCGCGCCGCTCACCGCGACCGAGGTGGCGGACGCGCTGGCCGATGCACGCGAATGGTCGTTGCAGACGGTCAAGACGCTGCTCTCGCGGCTCACCAACAAGGGCGCGGTGTCCTATGATCAGGATGGTCGCCGCTATCTCTACAGCCCGATTCTGGCGCGCGAGGACTATGTGGGCGATGAATCGCGGCGGTTGGTCGATCGCCTGTTTGGCGGCCGCGCCGCGCCGCTTATCGCGCATCTGGCGGAACAGCAGAAATTCACGGCGGAGGACCTGGCCGAAATCGAACGGCTGATCGGGGAGTTGAAGTCATGATCGGGGAATGGCTTGCATTTGAATCGCTCAGCGATTTCGCGCACGGCGTTGCCGGGCAATGGCTGGTCGACACATTGATCGTCACCGCCGCGCTGATGGCGCTGGTGCTGGTGCTGCGCCGCCCGGTGGCGAAGCATTTCGGGGCGGAGCTCGCCTATGCGCTCTGGCTGGTCCCGCTCGCCCGGCTGTTCATGCCCCCGTTGACCAGGACCATCGAGATGCCGGTAAGCGTGCCCGCTGCGCCTGACGTCGTCGATGGTGGCGCGGCGATCATTCCCGCAGCGGTGGCTGCCGCCGCGCCGGTCGACGCGATGCCCGAGCCCAGCATGGTGCAGAACCTGCTCGCCGATGCCGACTGGTTCGCGATCGGCGTGACGGTGTGGCTGTGCGGTGCGGCGATCTTCCTGATCGCGCAGCTTTCTGCCTATCTGCAGAACCGGCGCGAGCTGCTGGAGGATGCGGTCGAGGTGACCCGCATCGACGATATCCGCGTGATCGAGATTGCCGGCATTTCGGGGCCCTTCGCCTTCGGGCTTTGGCAGCGGTACATCGCGCTGCCGATCGGCTTCACCCGCGATTACAACCCGGTCGAGCGTGAACTGGCGCTGGCGCATGAACGCTCGCACCACCGCGCAGGCGACCTCTGGGCGAATTTTGCCGCGCTGGCGATGCTGTCGCTGCACTGGTTCAACCCCATCGCTTGGATGGCCTGGCGCGCCTTCCGCTTCGATCAGGAAGCCGCGTGCGATGCCCGCGTGCTGCGCCGCCGCACCAGCGCCGAGCGTCAGGCCTATGCACGCGCCATCGCCAAGGCGGCGACCGGCCAGACGCTGGCGTTCGCCAGCCCGCTCAACCCCAAGGAAAAGATCGTCGAAAGGCTCAAGATCATGAAGCAGTCCGAAACCTCCAGGGGCCGCAAATGGCTGGGCGGCTCGCTGATCGGCGGCGGTCTGGTGACGGCCATGGCGATGACCGCAACGGTGAGCTATGCGGTGCAGCCGGTGGCGCCTGATGCGCCCGACGCCCCGGACGCGCCGCTCGCGCCCGACGCGCCGGAGGCCCCCGAAGCGCCCTCGGTCGAGGTCGATAACGGGGTGTATGTCTACAAGCTGCGCCGCGAGGACGGCAAGCAGGTGGTGCTGCGGCTTAACCGCCCCGCGCGCCAGAAGGAGCTCGACCGCATGGCCGCCGATGCCGAACGCTCGCGCGCCGAAGCCGATCGGGCAGTAGCCGAAGCCGATCGTGCGGTTGCAGAGGCCGATCGTGCCGCCGCTCAGGCCGAATGGGCCGCCAGCGAAGCGGAGCGCCGCAGTGCCCGCGCCATGGCGCACGCTTCCCGGGTCGTCGTGCGCAGCGGGTCGCCGGGCGACAATGTGATCCAATTGGGCGATGGCCACACGCTTCGCATCCAGACCAGCGATTGCGAGGGCAAGGCGAAGTCGGCGGCGTTCATGACCCAGACCGAAACACGGGGTGGCCAGGTGACGCGCACCAAGGTCGTCACCTGCGGTCAGGTGATGCCCGACGAGGCCGCGATCGCCGCGCAGATCGAGCGCGGCATGGCCGAGGGCCGCAAGTCGATGGAGCGCGCGCGTGCCGAGATTCGCAGCAATCCCCATCTCAGCCGCGAGGATCGCGCCGAAGCGCTGCGCGGTCTGGATGAAGGGCTGCGCGAAATGCGGGCAGGGCTGGCCGAAGCACGCCGCGAACTGCGGCGCGACATGGCGGAGGCCCGGCGCGAGATGAGCCGCATTCCGGAGCCGCCCGCAGCGCCCGAGCCGCCCGCTCCTCCGGCGCGGACCTGGTGACCAGGCACAAGGGGCTGCGCGGCAAATGTTGCGCAGCCCCTTTCGTTTGAGCATGATCGATGCCACCTAGGCGGTATGGAACTGCCTGCTGATCTGCCGACCGGCCTTGCCGAGACGCTCGAACCACTTGTCCGCCGCGTGCTGGCGGGCAATCCCTCGCCCTTCACCTATACTGGCACCCAGACCTATGTCGTCGGCGACGGCGCAGATGTCGCGGTGATCGATCCGGGTCCGGCGGACGAGGATCATATCGCGGCGATCCTGGCGACGGTGGGCGATGCCCGGATCGCTGCCGTCATGTGCACGCACACGCACCGCGACCACAGCCCCGCCGCCGCGCCGCTCAAGGCCCGCACCGGCGCCCCGATCATCGGTTGTGCCCCGCTGATCCTGTCCGATGACGGCCCGCGCGCCGACGAGGCGTTCGACACGAGCTACGCGCCCGACCGGGTACTGGCCGATGGCGAGCGCGTATCTGGCAGTGGCTGGACGATCGAGGCGGTGGCGACCCCCGGCCATACCAGCAACCATCTGTGCCTCGCGCTGGTCGAAAGCGGCGCGCTGTTCACCGGCGATCATGTGATGGGCTGGTCGACCAGCGTCATCTCGCCCCCCGATGGCGACATGGCGGCCTATATGCAG
>CAXRCQ010000175.1:0-11392 GCA_964228845.1 Blastomonas sp. | reverse complement strand
GGAGGGGCACCGATCAGGCGGCTGACAGAGTGGCGTTCCATGTATTCCGACATGTCGAAACGCTGCAGCGGAATACCCATGATGTCGGCCAGCTGGCGCGCAACTTCGGTCTTGCCGACGCCGGTGGGGCCGGAGAACAGATAGTTGCCGATCGGCTTGTCCGGATCGCGCAGGCCTGCACGGCTCAGCTTGATTGCGCTGGACAGCACCTCGATCGCCTTGTTCTGGCCGAAGACGACGCGCTTGAGGTCACGCTCGAGATGCTCGAGCACCTTCTTGTCGTCCTTCGACACTGATTTGGGCGGGATGCGCGCCATCGTCGCGATCACGCTCTCGATCTCGCGCGCGGTGATGATCTTGCGCCGCTTGGCGGGCGGCACCAGCATCTGCATCGCGCCCACCTCGTCGATCACGTCGATCGCCTTGTCGGGCAGCTTGCGGTCGTTGATATAACGCGCCGAAAGCTCGACCGCGGTCTTGATCGCATCGGGCGTGTACTTGACCTTGTGATGGTCCTCGAACGCGGTGCGCAGACCCTTGAGGATCTTGATCGTGTCCTCGATCGTCGGCTCGTTCACGTCGATCTTCTGGAACCGGCGCAGCAGCGCACGATCCTTCTCGAAATGATTGCGGAACTCCTTGTAGGTGGTCGATCCGATGCAGCGGATGGTGCCGCTCGACAGCGCGGGCTTGAGCAGGTTCGATGCGTCCATCGCGCCGCCCGAGGTCGCCCCCGCGCCGATCACGGTGTGGATCTCGTCGATGAACAGCACCGCATGCGGCATCTTCTCGAGTTCCGAGACGACCTGCTTCAACCGCTCCTCGAAATCGCCGCGATAGCGCGTACCGGCGAGCAGCGCGCCCATGTCGAGCGAATAGATCACGGCCTTTTCGAGCACTTCGGGCACGTCGCCCTCGACGATCTTGCGCGCCAGACCTTCCGCGATTGCGGTCTTGCCGACGCCGGGATCACCGACATAGAGCGGGTTGTTCTTCGAGCGGCGGCACAGGATCTGGATGGTGCGGTCGACTTCCGGCCCGCGACCGATCAGCGGATCGATCTTGCCCGCCTGGGCGCGCGCGTTGAGATTGACCGTGAACTGGTCGAGCGCGCTGTCCTTCTTCTGCTTGGCGGCCGCGTCCTGCTTTTCCTCCTGCGGCTCCTCGGTCCCGCGCACGGTGCGCTGTTCGGTCGGCTGACCGCCCTTGCCAATGCCATGGCTGATATAGCTGACCGCATCGAGCCGGCTCATGTCCTGCTGCTGCAGGAAATAGACCGCATAGCTCTCGCGTTCGGAAAAGAGCGCGACCAGCACGTTGGCACCGGTGACGACATCCTTGCCCGAGGACTGGACGTGAAGGATCGCGCGCTGGACGACGCGCTGAAAGCCGGATGTCGGCGCAGGGTCGGTCTTTTCGGCGACCTTGAGCGAATCCAGCTCGTTGTCGAGATAATGGGTGACGGCATCGCCCAGCTCGCCCAGGTCCACGCCGCAGGCCTGCATCACCTGCGCGGCATCGGCATCGTCGATCAGCGCAAGCAGCAGATGCTCGAGCGTGGCATATTCATGACGCCGGTCGGCGGCATTGTGCAGCGCCTGATGCAGCGTCTTTTCCAGCGATTCGGCAAAGGATGGCATATTGCGATACTCCGCAGCGGGCGAGATGCCCGCCTCTTCATTCATTCCGCCCGGAAAAAAGGGCCGGGCCCCTTATCGTCAAGCGCCTCTTTGCCATTGCCCCTATCCACTCCGGGGCGCTCCACATGCACCAATATAGGACGGTGTTCAGGCAAATCCAGCAGGCTCGAAGCCACTCGTCGCGAATAATCACAGCAAAAGGCGTGCCAGATGGAAAGCGATCGGATCCAGGTCCTGTGCGTCAGCAGGCTGAAAGCCCGGACGCGTTGGTCAGCTCTTGCGAAAAAGCGCTTCGGCGCTCAGGCGATGCTTGGCAGAAAAGGCCTTGCGTGCCTCGCAGCGCGCGATCTCTTCCCGGCACAGTGCGATCCGGGCATCGAGTTCGTCCAGCGAATAGGCATCGATATCCTCGCTGCCCAGTTTCTGGGCAGCGTCCATACGCAGGCGCGACAGGCTTTCATCGGGCTCCATGGGACTTATTGTTGACCCCGGTGCCTTAGCTGTCAATATGGGCATTTACAGAAGTTGACGGGTTTGTCCGTAAACGGGGGGAGCGCCAGGTCATGACGACCCTGGAAATCGCAAAAGTAATTCCAGCGACCATGCAAGCGGTTGATTATGCCGAACCGGGCGGGCCGGAAGTACTGGTCGCCGGTGAGACACAAGTTCCAGTCGCCGGACCGGGCGAGCTATTGATCCGCGTCGCGGCCGCCGGGGTCAACCGTCCCGATGTCATCCAGCGCCAGGGCTTCTATCCGCCGCCGCCGGGCGCGCCGCACATTCCGGGCCTGGAAATTGCCGGCACGGTCGTTGCCGCCGGACCCGATACCGATGATGCCCTGATCGGCCAGCCGGTCTGCGCGCTGGTCGCGGGCGGCGGCTATGCCGAATATTGCCTCGCCCGCGCCGACCATTGCCTGGTCATTCCTTCGGGCATTTCGATGGTCGAAGCTGCCGCGCTGCCCGAAACGCTGTTCACCGTGTGGCACAACCTGTTCCAGCGCGCCTATGCTCGCGACGGCGAGACGGTGCTGGTCCATGGCGGCACCAGCGGGATCGGCACGATGGCGATCAAGCTGGGCAAGCTGTTCGATCTCAAGGTCATCGTCACCTGCGGCAGCGATGACAAGTGCGCCGCCGCGCTCCAAATCGGCGCGGCGCACGCGATCAACTACAAGACGCATGATTTCGTCGAGGAGGTCCAGCGCCTGACCGACGGCAAGGGCGTCGAGATCGTGCTCGACATGGTGGGCGGCAGCTATTTGCCGCGCAACATGGCCTGCCTGGCTGATGATGGCCGCAATGTCACCATCGCGGTGCAGGGCGGGCTGAAGGCGGAAATCTCTGTCGTCGAGATCATGCGCCGCCGTCTGACGCTGACCGGATCGACGCTGCGCCCCCGCTCGAACGGCTTCAAGGCGCTGCTTGCCGACGAAATCGCGCGCGAGGTCTGGCCGCTGGTCGCGACCGGTGAACTCAGCCCGCTGATCCACAGCCGCTATCCGTTGCACGAGGCGGCACAGGCGCATGCGCAGATGGAATCGGGCGATCTGATCGGCAAGATCGTGCTGGAGATCGGCGAATAGTCCACCGACTGTCATCAAGCCGTCATCGCTATACGATTCCAGTTGTCATATTAAACCGCCATTGGCGTGGTCCCGAGGATGCAATATCCGCAAGGGAGCACGCGCCACATGGCCCTCGACGATTTCAACGACCCCATTGGTGCCCTGCTGGCAGGCGTGGCGGAAACCGGCGAATTTTCGGCTGACGACTTTGCCAATGTCACCGGCTTTCCCGGCGGCCAGCCCTATATTCCCGAAGCGCCGGTCGATGCGCGCCGCCGCTATCGCACGGTGTGGATTTCCGATGTGCACCTCGGCACGCGCGGCTGCAACGCGGCGATGCTCATCGACTTTCTCGACCATGTCGACAGCGACACCATGTATCTGGTCGGCGACATCATCGACGGCTGGCGGCTGAAGAAGAAATTCTACTGGCCAGCCGCGCATAACGACATCGTCTGGCGCATATTGAAGCGCGCCAAGCGGGGGACGCGGATCGTGTACATCCCCGGCAATCATGACGAGATGTTCCGCCAGTTCAGCGGGCTCAATTTCGGCGGGGTCGAGATCCGCCGCGCCGCCTTTCACGAGACCGCCGACGGCAAGCGGCTGATGGTGCTGCACGGCGACGAGTTCGACACGATCATGCTCGCGCACCGCTGGCTCGCGTTCGTCGGTGACACGCTCTACCATCTGCTGATGAGCATGAACATCGGCGTCAACTGGGTGCGCCAGCGTTTCGGCCTGTCCTATTGGTCCTTGTCCAAGATGGCCAAGCACAAGGTCAAGAACGCGGTCGAGTTCATCTCGCGCTTCGAGGAACTGGTCGCGCGTGCCGCGGCCGAGCGCGGCGTCGACGGCGTTGTCTGCGGCCATATCCACACGGCAGAGATCCGCGAGATCGGCGGGGTCGAATATTATAACGACGGCGATTGGGTCGAGGGCTGCACTGCGCTGGTCGAGCATTTCGACGGTCGGATGGAAGTCCTGCACTGGGCCGAGATCATGAAGGAACGTCAGGCCGCCGAAGCCGATGCGCAGGCACGCGCCGGCCGCGAGGCGGTGGCAGCCTGATCGACCATCGCCAACCGGAAGGGGACAGGCCGATGCCCGACAGTCTGAAGATCGCGATCATCACCGATGCCTGGGCGCCGCAGGTCAATGGCGTGGTGCGCACGCTGACCGCCATTACCGAGCGCCTTCGCGCGCTGGGGCACGAACTGCTCGTGGTCTCACCCGATCAATATGCCTCGATTCCCTGCCCGTCCTATCCCGAGATCCGCCTCGCGCTGACCACGCGCTATGGCGTCGGCTCCAGGCTCAGCGAATTCGCGCCCGACGCGGTGCATATCGCCACCGAGGGCCCTTTGGGCATAGCGGCGCGGCGCTTCTGCCTCGATCACGGCTATCCCTTCACCACCGCCTATCACACCCAGTTTCCCGACTATCTGGCGCGGCGGACGGGGCTGCCCGCAGCGATGTTCTGGCCGTTCATCCGCTGGTTCCACGGGCCTGCCGAGACGATCCTGGTATCGACCGAAACGGTGCGCAGCCAGCTGCGAGGCCAGGGGCTGGCCCGGTTGGCGCATTGGGGGCGCGGGGTCGATCTGGCCTGTTTCAGCCCCGCCGCCCGTGCCCCGGCGCTCTATGCGGACCTTCCCCGACCGATCCTGCTCTATGTCGGGCGCGTTGCGGTCGAAAAGAATATCGAGGCCTTCCTGTCGAGCGGGCATCCCGGCTCCAGGGTGGTGGTCGGCGATGGTCCCGCGCGGGAAGCCTTGTCCAGGGCCTATCCTGAAGCGCATTTTGTCGGCGCACAATCGGGCGAGACGCTTGCGGGCTTTTATGCGGGCGCGGACGTGTTCGTCTTCCCCAGCCGCACCGACACGTTCGGGCTGGTGATGATCGAGGCGCTGGCCTGCGGCACACCGGTCGCCGCCTATCCCGTTTCCGGCCCGCTCGACGTACTGACACCCGGCGCAGGCGCGATGCACGTCGACCTCGACCAGGCGATCGCGGGCGCGCTGCGCCTGAACTGCGCCGACTGTCTTGCCGCCGGGCGCAGCTTCACATGGGACGCCAGCACCCGGCAGTTTTTGAACGCGCTGGTGCCGATTACCGCCAGATTTGCACTAGCCGCATGAAAAACCGTGGCAATTCCTGCCATTAGTCAGTATGTAAAATTCGGGTCGCCCTGAACATTCATACCAGCATGCAGGGGTGATATGAAGCTGACCACGTTTTTCCGGGTGACCTTGCCGTGCGCGCTCGCGCTTTGCGGCGTAGCCTTTGCTGGCCATCAGGCGCTTGATGCGGCCGATCATTTCGATCCGCCTGCACGGACGGGATCGGACACCAACACGGTGGGCTTCGATGTCGCCGCAGACATTGCCGATCTCTATGCCTTTCACGATGCCAACAACGTCTATCTGTCGATCGGGTTCGGCGGTCCTTCGGCGACCAACCTGCCGGGCTTTTACGATCCCGACGTGCTGTACATGATCAACATATCCAATTCCGGATCGCGCACCGATGTGGAGTTTCCGATCGAGATCCGCTTCGGACGCGACGGCACCAATCCCGGCATCGAGGTGCGCAACCTTCCCGGTGCCAGCCTGGTTCGCGGCCCGGTCGAGCGCAATCTGACCACCCCCAACGGCATC
This sequence comes from Blastomonas sp., assembly GCA_964228845.1. Lineage (GTDB taxonomy): Bacteria > Pseudomonadota > Alphaproteobacteria > Sphingomonadales > Sphingomonadaceae > Blastomonas. The sequence continues at coordinate 5,524 of CAXRCQ010000175.1, read as the reverse complement.
ACCGTGCGCGCCGGGCTGTTCGACGATCCGTTCAACTTCGATCCGCAGGGGCTGCGCGATTCGCGCGCGACAGGCAATCTGTCGTTCAACAGCGCGCGCAACCGCTTCGCCAATCTCAACACCACCTTCGTCGTCATCTCGATCCCGCGCCGGCTGCTCGATCAGGGCCAGCCGCTCGATATCTGGTCGACTTCGGCGCGGATCAGGAGCTGAAGCCATGGTCATGCCCCGCTCTTCGCTCAGGATCGCATCTGCCCTCGCCATGACCGCCGCGCTTGCCGCGTGCGGCAGCAACGAACCGCAGACCAACACCATTGTCATTCCGCCGGTTGCCGTGGCGCCCGCCCCCACGCCGACCCCGCCGCCGCCGACCAGCTTCGATGTGGGCCCCTGCCTCAACCAGACCGTCGTCCCCGGCCGCACCGTCGCCAATCTGGTGGTACCCGATCTGCTGCGCCTCGACCTCAACCAGCCTGCAGGCTTCCCCAACGGCCGCCGCTTCGAGGACCCCGTGGTCGATGTGACGCTGGCGGTGATCTTCCTCGACCTCACCAGACATCCCGCGACCACCTTTGCCGCGCTGCCGGTCAATCCCGACAAGCTCGACCAGCCGCTGCAAACCAGCTTCCCCTTCCTCGCCGCACCGCTCGGCAGCCCGCCGACATCGGGCGGGGCGGGCAGCAACTTCACCTTCCGCAGCGATCTGCCATCGGCCTATCGCCGGGTCGATCGCGCCGGCATGCCGGCGGTTGCGACCGCGCGCGTATCGGGCAATCCGTTCAAGAACGAATATAATGACGAGACGCCGGCCATCGACGCGACGGGCAAATGGGTTCCGGAGCTGACGAGCACGCTGACCATCCTGACCAACGCGCTGGCCGATGACCTGACCCGGCTGGGTCTCAACCTGTGCGCGCGGCCCAATGGCTGATTCCGCGTTGGCAGACAGGACGAGCATCGCCGAGCGGATTGCCCCCTGGAAATGGTGGATCATGGCGCTGGCGGTCCTCGCCGGGGTCTGGGCGGTCGATAGCTGGAACAACGCCAGACCGCTGCCACGGGCGATCGACTGGCGACCCTCGCCCTATTCGGGCAGCGGCCCGCCGCTCAGCTATGCCGAGGCGATGCGGCGCAGCGATACCGCGATAGGCAATGCCCGCAAGGCGGCCGAGGCGGGCGCGGACCAGTGGCTGATGCACGAGATCCATGCCAGCGAACTGATGGCGCGTGCCCAGCTTTCGGGCGACTATGGCGATTATGCCGCAGCAGAGGCCGCGCTCGACCGGGGCTTTGCCGTCGCGGTCAAGGGCAGTGGCCCGCATCTGATGCGCGCCGCGCTCGATTTCAGCATGCACCGCCTGGCTGCGGCCGAAGCGCAGCTTGCCGCCACCGATGCCTATGCCGTTCCCCCCGACCCCGGTGACCGTGCCGAGATCGCCGCGATGCGTGGCGACATCGCCTTTTATCGCGGCGACTATGACAGGGCGTGGGCGCTTTATGACGAAGCCGACCGGCTGGTACCCGGCTCTGCCCATTTCCGCCGCGCGATCTTTGCCGCGCGCACCGGCAAGGTCGATCTCGCCGATGCCTATCTGGCCGAGGCGGAAAAGGGCTATCGCTCGCCCACGCCGCAGACCCGCGCCTATATGCAGCTCCAGCACGGCATTCTCGATCTTGATCGCGGGCGGCTCGACGAGGCGATGGTCCATTTCCGCGAGGCGGACCGGCTGTTCCCCGGTCGCTGGCTGATCGAGGAGCATATTGCCGAGGTGCTGAACCTGCAGGGCAGGACCGCGCAATCCGAAAAGCTCTATCGCGATATCGTCCGGCGCACCGGCCATCCGGAATTCATCGATGCGCTGGCGGGCATTGCCGAGGCCAGGGGCGACAAGACCGAGGCGCAGCAGCTTTACGCACGATCGGCACGCATTTGGGAAGAACGGCTCAAGCTGTTCCCGGAGGCGACCTATGGCCATGCGATCGACCATTGCATGGCGAAGCAGGACTGGGCCTGCGCGCTGCGGCTCGCCCAGGCCAATCACCAGGCACGCCCCTATGGCGAGGCGAAGGTCAAGCTGGCCGCGGCACTGCTCGCCAATCGCCGCACCGACGAGGCGCGCGCAATGATCGACTCCGTCCTCGCCTCGCGCTGGCGCACGCCCGATCTGTATGCAACCGCTGCCGAAATCTATGCAGCGAGCGGCCTGACCCGCAAGGCGGAACAGTATCGCCGCACCGCCAAAAGCATGAATCCGCTGGCCTGAAGCACTGCAAACCCCCAAGGCGCTTGCTCGCAGGCCAAGTTTCGCTTATGCCGGTCGCCATATTCGGCCACCCCGCAAGGGGTGGCCATATTTTTTGGAGAAACGCGCATGTCTGCCAACCCCCAGCCGCTGATGCCGCACGCGACCGCATCCTGGATGGTCGACAATACCGGGCTCAGCTTTGAACAGATTGCCGATTTCTGCGGCCTGCACATCCTGGAAGTCCAGGCGATGGCGGATGATCTGGCCAGCAGCAAATATACCGGCCGCGATCCGGTGCGCACGGGCGAGCTGACCATGGCGGAAATCGAGAAGGGCCAGGCCGATCCCGATTATCGCCTCAAGATCATCGCCGGACCGGCGCAGGTGCGCCGCACCAAGGGTCCGCGCTATACGCCGGTCTCCAAGCGCCAGGACAAGCCCGACGGCATCGCCTGGATCCTGCGCAACCATCCGGAAATCTCGGATGCGCAGATCGGCAAGCTGATCGGCACCACGCGCAACACCATTGCCGCGATCCGCGATCGCAGCCACTGGAACATCTCGAACATCCAGCCCAAGGACCCGGTGACGCTCGGCCTGTGCTCGCAGCGCGAGCTGGACGCCATCGTCGCCAAGGCGGCCAAGAAGGCCGGCATCACCGATCAGGCCCCGGCCGACACGCGTCTGGGCGGCGATCGCGAGGCGCTGATCGAGGAACTGCGCGCCGAGCGCGAAGCGCAGCACCGCGCCGCCGAGGATGCCGCGCGCGAGGCCGCGATCGAATCGTCGCTGCTGGGCGATGATGCGGCTGCCGACGAAAACCAGAACGGCTGATGGACGACGTGGCGGCCCCGGAAGAGCTGGAAACGCGCTCGGGGCCGCCCGCTTATGATGCCTCGCTTGCCGACCATGGGCTCGAGCCCAAGGAATTCCGCGGGCTGACCTATCCGCTCGGCGATCATGCGCCCGGCTATGGCGAATATTTCGCCATCGCGCCGGGGCTCGGCTGGACCCGGCTGCCGGTCCCCGGATCGCTCGACCATATCAACATCTGGCTGCTCGACGATACCGATGAGCAGGGCGAAGGCGTCGCGATCGTCGATACCGGGCTGTACATGCCGGCCTCGACCGACGCCTGGAAAAAGCTGTTTGCCGAAGGCCTTGAGGGCCGCCGCATCACCCGCGTGCTGGTCACCCATTTCCACCCCGACCATGTCGGCGCTGCCGGCTGGCTGTGCCGCCGCTTCGGCGTGCGGCTGTGGATGAACCGCACCGAATGGCTGATGGCGCGGATGCTCACCGCCGATGTGCGCGAACAGCCCCCGGAAGAGGCGATCGACCAGATGCGCCTGGCAGGCTGGGACGACAAGCGCCTCGACGAGATGCGCGCCAAGGGCTGGGGCAATTTCGCGCGCATGGTAGCCCCGTTGCCGATCGGCCATGTCCGTATGGAAGACGGCGGCGAGGTGCAGATCGGCGACCGGCGCTGGACGGTGATGACCGGCGGCGGGCACACGCCCGAGCATGCATGCCTTGTCGACAAGGCGGGTCAGGTGGTGATCGCGGGCGACCAGATCTTGCCGCGCATCACCAGCAATGTCTCGATCATGGCGAGCGAGCCGACCGCCGATCCGTTGCGCGAATGGCTCGACAGCATCGCGAAATTCCGCAGCGCGCTGACCGGTGACGAGTTGATCCTGCCCGCGCACGGCTTCCCCTTCACCGGGGTGCATGCGCGGCTCGATGCGCTGGCCGAGGGGCATCACGACCGACTCGATGCGCTCGAGGCGGCGCTGAAGGAGCGCGAGATGCGTGCGGTCGACACCTTCGGCATCCTGTTCGCGCGCCAGGTCGACGACAGCGTCTATGGCATCGCCACCGGCGAGGCGATGGCGCATCTGCGCTATCTCGAATATGCCGGGCGCGCGACCTGCACCGTGCGAGACGGCGTCGCCTGGTATTCGGCCTGAATGCTCTCAACGTAAGCGGTATTGCGCTTCGGCTTCGGCCATATAGTCGCGGGTGATCGGCAGCGCGTGGCGGCTGCGCGCGAACTGCACCTGATAGTTGCACATGCCGCCATGCTCGAACGCGGCGGTGGCGCCTGCCAGATAGAAGGTCCACATCCGGAAGAAGCGCGCATCGTACAGCGCCTCGATCTCGGCCTGGTTCTCGACCGTGCGCTGATACCAGAGCCTGAGCGTATGCGCATAATGCAGCCGCAGCGTCTCGACATCGGTGGCGATCAGCCGCGATGGTTCGCTGGCGCGCACGATCTCGCTCAGCGCCGGAATATAGCCGCCGGGAAAGATGTACTTGGTGGTGAAGGCATCGGTCGCGCCGGGAACGCCCATCCGCCCGATGGTGTGGAGCAGCATCACCCCGTCATGCGCGAGCAGCTTGCGGCACTGGCGGAAGAAGGTCTCGTATTGCGGCACGCCGACATGCTCGAACATGCCTACCGAGACGATGCGGTCGAAGCTGCCGGTGAGCGCGCGATAGTCGATCAGCTCGAACTTCACCCGGTGGGCCACGCCCGCTTCCTCGGCGCGGCGGCGCGCGACCTTGAGCTGTTCCTGCGACAGGGTGATGCCGAGCACATCGATATCGGCGACGCGGTTGAGATAGAGCGCCATGCCGCCCCAGCCGCAGCCGATATCGAGCACCTTGAGTCCCGGCCGCAGGGCGAGCTTGGCAGCGATATGCGCCTTCTTGTCGTCCTGCGCCTGTTCGAGGCTGTTGCCGGGATCGGTAAAATAGGCGCAGCTATATTGCTTGTCGGCATCGAGAAAGAGATCGTAGAGTCGATCGTCGAGATCATAATGGTGCGCGACATTGCGCTGCGATCGCCCCGCCGGGTTGATCTGATCCAGCCGCCCGCCGATCGCCTTGACGAGCTTGCGCAAGGGGCCGCGCGGCTTCAGATCGCCGCCCTTGTCCCAGGGTGCGTTGGCGCGGACCAGCTGGATGAGCTGCATGATGTCGCCGCGTTCGATGATCAGGCGGCCGTCCATATAGGCCTCGCCCGCCCCCAGGCGCGGGTGGAGCGCGATGAAGCTCGCCACGTCCTTGTCGGCGAGCCGGATCGCAATATCGGGAAAACCAGGCGTCGCTGTGCCGAAGCTGCGGGTGCGCCCTTCATGATCGGTAAGTTCGAGTGTGCCGTGGCGGATGATGCGGGCGAGAAAGCGATCGATGAGGCTCATATTAACCTAGATGGTATTCGCCGGGTCAGATGCCAGCATACCATTCGTATCCGGCAGCGTCTTCCCAATAAC
>CAXRCQ010000174.1:0-5492 GCA_964228845.1 Blastomonas sp. | reverse complement strand
ATCAACATCAAAACTTCCTCTCAGAAAATAGATAGAGCGCCGTCTGAAAAATCGGTGCGTCTAGAACCAAAACCCAATCCGCCGAAGCGGCATCCAGTCCAAATCACTTCGGAATTTCCCAGCGAACCGCGTTCGAATAGGTGTCCGAGATCGGATTACCCGCCGAGTCCAGAGCGGGCTTGAAGCGCGCCCTGCGGCTCACGTTCTTGCAGGTCGCCTCGTCGAGATCGGCATGGCCGCTCGATCCGGTGATCTCGCAATTCGTCACACGGCCATCGGGACCGATGGTGACGCGGAACCGGGTGGTGCCTGCGCGTTCTTCACGCAGCGCACGTGCCGGATAATCGTTGGTGGTTGCCCAGCTTCCCGGATTACCGCGCGGCGAAGCACCCGAAGCCTTGGAGGGCGGCGGCGGTGCAGCGGGCGGCGGCGGCGGGGGAGCCACGATCGGCGTCGGCGTGAACACCGGCGGCGGCGTGTTGGTGGTGGTGATGACCGGTGCCGCAGTCGGCGGCGTCCGAACGATCGGCGGCGGTGTCACGACCGGCGGCGGCGTAATCGGCTGGTCCGGCGGCGGTGGCGGCGGCTCTTCCGGCTCGATCACCTCTTCTTGAACGTCAACGACGTTCAGCTTTTCCGCGACCGTCTTGACCGCGCTATATGCAAGTCCCGTTACCAGGGCATAGATGACCACGATGTGGATCAATGCCACGATAACGAGGGAAACTATCTTGTTTCCGCTTGCCTGTTGATCAGCATAGGCCATTCAGAAACGACGCTCCTTACCCTATTGAAACCCGTCATCCGGGAGCGCCGACATTGCAATCCACGACACCCGGACAAACCAGCCGATGACCGCGGCTGGTGCATGAAACATACAAGTTGCGGAATGCAACCCTTCCGGCTTGCTTCCCGCTCCCCCGCTGTGTTCCAGCCTCTGGTTTGTTTTTCTCTTGCCCGAAAGGGGATTTAACGCGCAACTTATCGGCAGGCAATCGCTTAAATGGATTCAGTTTGAATTAACCTTTGAGCCCCGACAGCCGCCTTCCCGGACCGCGATAACGAGGAGACTCCCCCATGCCGCATGCGCTGAAATCGCTTGCCGTCGCCACCGCCTTAACCACCGCCATTAGTGTCGGTTTTCCTGTCGTATACAGCGCGAATGCACAGGTTTCATCCGAAACGGATGGACCGGGATATGTCACTCTCGCACGGCTTGCCGACGCCGCGCCGCAGGTGCTGCGGGTGCAGGTCAAGAAGGCGACGGTGATCGAACCCGAGCGCGCTCCGGACGTCGCTCCCGGGATGGCACGGCTGTTCGTCGAGGCGCAGGTATTGAATCTCATTCGCGGAAAACAGGGTGTGAGCGAATCGATTCGCTATCTTGTCGATGTGCCGCGTGACGCGCGCGGCAAGGTGCCCAAGCTCAAGAAGCAGCAATTCCTGCTCTTCGCGCGCCCGGCCACGCGGGCCGGCGAGGTGCAGCTCGTTGCCAAACAGGGCCAGGTCGCCTGGAGCCCGACGACCGAACAGCAGGTCCGCACGATCGTGACCGAACTGGTGAGCCCCGGCGCGCCGCCCATCATCAAGGGCATTCGCGAGGCGCTGCACGTGCGTGGCAACCTGCAGGGGGAAGGCGAGACCCAGCTGTTCCTGGCCACGGCCAATGGCGACCCGGTGTCGATCACGGTGCTGCGCCGCCCAGGACTTGCGCCGCGCTGGGCGGTCTCGCTGACCGAGATCGTCGATGAGGCCGCTGCGCCGCCGCGCCGCGAAACCCTGCTATGGTATCGCCTCGCCTGTTTCCTGCCGCGCGAGATTCCGGCGCGGGCGCTTGTGTCCGACACGCCTGCAGACAATGACCTTGCGCGGCGCGACTATAATTACGTGCTCGAGCAGCTCGGCCCCTGCCGCTGACGCATGGCCGGGGCGGAGCGCCTGCCCTGCCCCGACCGTGCGCGCAGCCTACTTCCCGGCCAGGCCCATCTGCCAGAGGATGAAGGCAAATTCCTCGGCGGTTTCCTTGAGCGAATCGAACCGGCCCGACTTGCCGCCATGGCCAGCGCCCATATTGGTCTTGAGCAGCAGCGCATGGTCATCGGTCTTGGTAACGCGGAGCTTCGCCACCCATTTGGCCGGCTCCCAATAGGTCACGCGCGGATCGTTCAGCCCTGCCGTCACGAGCAGCGGCGGATAGGCCTGAGGCTTCACATTGTCATAGGGGCTGTACGATCGCAGAAGCTCGAACGCCGCCTTGTCGGTAATCGGGTTGCCCCATTCGGGCCATTCGCCGGGCGTAAGCGGCAGCGTCTCATCGAGCATGGTGTTCACCACATCGACGAAAGGCACATGCGCCACGACCGCACCCCACAATTCCGGATCGGTGTTGACGACCACGCCCATCAGTTCGCCGCCCGCAGAGCCGCCGCTCGCGGTGACCTTGCCCTGCGACGTGTACCCCTTGGCGATCAGACCCTTGGCCACATCGACAAAATCGTTGAACGTGTTCGTCCGCTTCGTCAGCTTGCCGTCGAGATACCATTTGCGCCCCAGATCGTCGCCGCCCCGGATATGCGCAATGGCATAGGCAAAGCCGCGATCGACCAGGCTGAGGCGGGTGACCGAGAAATTGGGCGGAATCGCATAGCCATAGGCGCCATAGGCATAAAGGTGCAGCGGCGCGCTCCCGTCCTTGCGGAAACCCTTGCGATAGATGATCGACACCGGAACCTGCGTGCCATCGCGCGCGGCGATCATCAGCCGTTCGGTTTCATAGTCCGCCGCATTATAACCCGAAGGCACTTCCTGGACCTTGAGCACGGTGAGCTTCTGCGTCGCGACATCATAGTCATAGACCGTGTCAGGGGTTACCATCGATTCATAAGCGAGGCGCAGCACCTTCATGTCCCATTCGGGATTGTCGCCCAAGGACGCGGAATAGCTCGCCTCGGGGAAGGTGATCGGCTGGACCTTGCCCGGATCGGCATAGTCACGGATCTCGATCTGATCGAGGCCGTTCCGGCGCCCCTCGATGACATAGAAGTCCTTGAAGGCGTCCATGCCGGTCATGTAGAAATCGTCGCTGCCGGGGATGAGCGTCGTCCATTCGCCCGGATTGTCGATGCGCGCAGTGGCGAGCCGGAAATTCACATGATCGTCATTGGTGTGGATGAACAGCGTGCCGTCGCGCTCCTCCACGTCATATTCGCGCCCCTTCTGGCGCGGGCTGACCAGGATCGGCTGCCCGAGCGGATTGTCGGCAGGCAGCAGCCGGACCTCGCTGGTCTCGTTGTCGCCGGTGGCGATGACGATATATTTCTCGTTCGAGGTCATGCCGACATCGACGCGGAAGCCTTCATCGGCCTCCTTGTACAGTTCGACATCCTTGTCGAACGCCGTGCCCAGCACGTGCAGCCGGGCATTGTCGGTGCGCCAGTTCTCGTTGGCAAGGCCATAGATCAGCGCCTTGCCGTCGGCGGTCCAGACCAGGCTGGAAAGCGTGCCGGGGATGACATCGGGCAGGATGGTGCCGGTTGCCAGGTCCTTGAACCGCGCCTCGAACCGTTCCGATCCGTTGTCGTCGACCGAATAGGCGAGCAGACGGCCATCGGGGCTGACCGAAAAGGCACCCAGGCGGAAATAGTCCTTGTCCCTGGCCAGCTCGGTCTCGTCGAGGATCAGCACCTTGTCGCCCCCGGCGACGGGCTTGCGATACCATTTCTTGTATTGCGCGCCCTTGTCATATTCGACCCAGTACAGCCAGTCGCCGTCCTTTTGCGGGACCGAACTGTCATCCTCCTTGATGCGACCCTTCATCTCCTCGAACAGCGCATCGGTGAGCGCCTGATGCGGCTTCATCGCGGCTTCGAACCAGCGGTTCTCCGCTTCCAGATAGGCCAGCACATCGACATCATCGACCTTGGGATAGCCCTGGTCGCGCAGCCAGTGCCATGGGTCCTCCACCTTCACGCCATGGCGCTCGTAGCTATGGGGCCGCTGTTCGGCGATGGGCGGCTTGGACGTTTCGGACATGGATGCTCTTTCGCTTGCAAGAACGGAGGAAGATACGGCCATTGCCGCGGCCAGCGCGGCGCGGGCTATGGCGGACGAAAGCTTGGGTCGGATCGGCATGCACGGCTCCCTTCGAACTGGATCTCGACAGAACGATCCGGTCGCCAGACTGGCGCTGGTCCCGGATTGTCTCTATCTTGCCGCCCAACCGCTTTTGCAAGGAGTTGATACCCCGCCATGCTGATGTCCACCCATGAAGCCCGCCTCGCCGCCCTGCGCGAAGAACTGAAGCGTCGGGGGCTCGATGGCTTTGTCGTTCCGATCTGTGACGAGCATATGAGCGAGTATATCGGTGGTTATGCGCAGCGGCTGGAATGGCTGACCGGCTTTGGCGGATCGGCGGGCAGCGCGGTGGTGCTGTCCGACCGGGCGGCGATTTTCGTCGACGGACGCTATACCATCCAGGTCCGCGATCAGGTCGATGGCCGATTGTTCGAATATGTCGGCACCGCCCAGCAGAGCGTCGCCGACTGGCTGGGCGAGCATGTCCCCGAAGGCGCGATGATCGGCTATGACGCGTGGCTGCACACGCGCGACTGGGTGAAACAGGCAAGCGCGAAGCTCGCCAGACGCGGTGCGACGCTCAAGGAAGTCGACAGCAATCCGGTCGATGTGGTGTGGCACGATCAGCCCGCGCGTCCTGACGCGGTGATGAAACCGCATGCGCTCGAATATGCGGGCCAGGATTCGGCCGCTAAGCGTGCCGATATCGCGGCATGGCTGGCCAGCGAAAAGCTCGACGCAGCCGTGATCACCGCGCTGGATTCGGTTGCGTGGACCTTCAACGTGCGCGGCGGCGACGTGACGCACACGCCGGTGACGCTCTCCTATGGCGTGGTCCACCAGGATGGCAGCGCCGACCTGTATGTTGCGCCGGAAAAGGTCACCGATGACCTCCGCGCGCATCTGGGCAACCAGGTGGCGCTCCATGGCTATGACGATTTCCCTGCGGGCCTTGATGCACTCAGTGGCAAGGCAGTTGCGGTCGATCCCGAACGCGCGGTCGCCGCAATCTTCGCTCGCCTCGAAAGTGCGGGCGCGAAGATCGTGGCAACGCGCGAGCCCAGTGTACTGCCGCGCGCGATGAAGAACGCGCCCGAGATTGCCGGGCACCGCGCCGCCCAGGCGCGCGACGGCGCTGCTGTAAGCCGCTTCCTGCACTGGCTGTCGATCGCTGGGCCGGCAGGTGGGCAGACCGAACTTTCCGCCGCCGCCAAGCTGCTCGAGTTCCGCGAGGCGACCGGCAAGCTGATCGACACCTCGTTCGATACCATCTCCGGCGCGTCCTCGAACGGCGCGATCTGCCATTATCGCGTCTGCGAAGAGACCAATCTGCCCATCATGATGGACAGCCTGTATCTCGTCGATTCCGGCGGCCAGTATCTTGATGGCACCACGGATATCACCCGAACGATCGCCAT
>CAXRCQ010000173.1:0-5486 GCA_964228845.1 Blastomonas sp. | reverse complement strand
CTAACGCCCGTGGAAGTTCGAGTCTTCTCGACCGCACCATCAGTCCCTTTCCCTGCAAATCGACGAAACCGCAGCCTGCGCATGCGCGGGCCATGCGAAAAGGCCGGGCCACCCGCATGGGCAACCCGGCCTTCGTTTCACCGTGACGGCGGCTTATTCGGTGCCGCTCGCCTCGGCGGGAGCCTCGTTGGATGCCGAGCCGCTGGCCTGGCCCGCGATGAGCGCGGTGCCGCTGGCCGTCAGGCTGCCGGCGGGAAGGGTGGTCAGGCCGTCCTTGGTGTCGACGACCAGCTGGCGGATCTCGCCGCTGCGCGTGGCAACGATGTCGCGCACGGTGCCGAGCTGTTTGCCCGAAGGCAGCTGGACCGGCATGCCCGGCGCGACGGCGAAGGCGCCTTCGCCCTGGGCCGCGCCGCTACCTGCCAGCGCCAGCACGCCGTTATCGATCATGCCTGCGCCCTGTGCAGCGCCGCTTGCCGAACCGGCGAGGCTGCCGGCCTGTGCCGTTGCACCCGCCAGGCGGTCGCGGGCCGAACCCACGGCGGGGGTGGCGATATTGCGGACGCTCGAGGCGGTCTCGCGCGCCCGGGCGGCAGTGCCCTGGACTGCGCCGGTCACGGCATCGGTGCCGATCAGCTGCGCATTGGCGCTGCCCGAGCCCGAGGCATTGGCAGAGCCCGAAGCATTGCCCGAAGCCTCGCCTGCCGGCGTGCCGAGCAGCTGGCTGGTGGTGGCATCGAGGCTGGTGTCGACGCTGCGGTCGATGGCGACGCTGCCGTTCTTGCGGTCGACATTCTGGTTGCCGCGCGTGGCGGCATCGCCGCGCAGCGTGCCGCGGGTGGTCGAACGCAGCGTTTCGGTCGGTGCGCGCAGGGTAGAATTGACCGTGCCATTGAGCGATCCGGTGACGCCCGACAGGCCGCCACCGCCCAGCAGCTGGGCGTGGGCAGGGGCTGCAATCAGGGTGAGTGCCGAAGCGGCAAGCATGAGGTTCTTCATCGTCAGTTCCTTTCGATCTGCGAATGCGAAGGGGGTCGGTGCATCCGCTCGAAAGGAAAACGGGTGGGCTGCGGCGCTTAATCCATAAAAGCGCGAAAAAAATTTCAGCGTCCGGTGCAACCGCCGCAGACAAGGCCCCTGCCGTAGGTGTCGTCATGGCCCTTGCGTCCTAGGTCCACGGCCTCTGCATCGAGCGCGGCGCGCCAGTTGCGGCCCTGCGCCAAGGCCCGCGCCAGGCGGGCCGCGACCAGCGGGGTGGCAAAGGACGTACCGCGCAGGCCGATGCGCTTGCCCTTGGCATTGCGGCCATAGATATCCGCGCCCGGCGCGGCATAGTCGAGATGGAGCGCGCGGCCCGCCTCGATCAGCGCGCGGCGCTTGCCGTCGACCGCGGTCACGGCAATCACGCCGTCATAGGAGGCCGGATAGGCGGGCGGGGCGGCCGGGCCGTCATTGCCGACCGCCGCGACCACCACCACGCCCTTGCGCTGGGCCGCGCCGATCGCCCGTTCGAGCACCGCATTGCGCGGTCCTACTAGGCTGATCGTCACCACCTTGCTCCCGCGCGCAACCAGCCAGCCCAGCCCCTTGGCCATGGCGAGCGCGTTGCCGCCTGCCTTGTCGGTGCCGTACACGTCCGCCACGCGGATCGTGCCCGCGCCTGCATGGGCGAGCAGCGATGCAACCGAGCTGCCGTGGTGGCTCGGGAAGGGCGCGCCAGCGGCAAAGCCGCGCGTCTCCGTGACCTTTACCGCAGGCCCGGGCGCGCCGTCGATCATGCCGACCGGCGCCGCGCTGCCCGCGCTACCTTGCGCCGAGATGGCCAGCACCGCGCCATTGCCGGTGCCCGACTGGAAGTGGAGGTTGTCGGCGCTGACCTGGGCCTGCGGCAGGAGGAGGGCGAGCGCCGCTTGCGCTTCTGCAAGGTCCATCCCCTCGGGCACGCCGAGGCGCATGAGCGAGAGATCCAGCCCCTCGACCTCTTCGCGGGAAAGGACGGTAAAGCCTGCCTCCAACGCCGGGCCGAGTGCATTGGCGGAAACGTCCATCACCAGCAACTCTCCGCGCCGCGCGGGTGCGCCTGCCGCATCGTACTCGATCGCATCGGCATTGCGGCGCACCAGCCGGTCTATCGCGCGCAGGCGGTCGCGGGCGAGCCGTTCGACCGTGCGCTGCACTCCGGCGCGCGTCTCGTCGAGCGTGTCGAGCGTTTCGCCCACCACCGGTCCCACCTGCGGCAGCTGGACACGCGGCAGCGCGACCTGTGCGGCAAGCGGTGCGGTAACCAGCGCCAGTGCGGCGCAAAGCAGGGAAAAAACTCGCATCGTACTCTCGTTCTTCGACTAAAACGCATTAAGCATGGATGAAACGCACGCGCTCGTCCGTTTAATCCCTGGAAGGCAGAGACGCTGAACACATCGTTCGAGAAAGACTTGCTGGCCCTGCTGCCCCGGTTGCGCCGTTTCGCAATCGGGCTGTCCGGCAATCCGTCCGACGGTGACGATCTCTGCCAGATGACCATCGAGCGCGCGCTGGCCAACCGGTCCCGCTGGGAAGAAGGCACGCGGCTCGACAGCTGGATGTATCGGATCATGCGCAATATCTGGATCGACGAGGGCCGCAAGGCGACGCGCAGCCTGCAGACCTTCGTGGCCGAGGAGGCCGGCGTCGGCGTCGGCGGCGACGGCGCGCAGGAAGCCGCGGTCGAACTGTCCAACGTCGATCGCGCCATGCAGAAATTGCCGGAAGACCAGCGCGAGGCCGTGCTGCTCGTGATGGTCGAAGGCTATGCCTACAAGGAGGCGGCCGAAATCGTCGGCTGCCCGGTCGGCACTCTCAATTCCCGCCTCGTGCGCGGCCGCGACGCGCTGATGGCAATGCTCGGAGAAGCATCGTGACGATTATAACAATGCGCGCGATGCAGTCAGCCTGACGCCCAGGCGGCAGATCGAGCCGTTGCTCCTGCCCGACCAGTTCATGAACCTTCCGCGGTTGTCGGCCTACATCAAGTTCCCCGACGGATTCCCCGCTGCGCCGGTTTCGCTTATTCCGCGTACGCGTGGCCGGATTGCCGAAGGTTTCATCGCCCGCGAGAAACCGCTCATAAAGCCTGGCCAGGGTTCGGCGGCAACGACGCCCCAAAGAAATCCGGGTCCGAAACCGAATGACGAGCATCCCGCCTCGAACGACGACGGTGCCGGTAAACCTGTCGATACAAAGCAGCTCAAACTCGATCTGGAGGGGCAGCGCCGTGTCGCCGATGAACCGCAAGATCGACAGGAGCCTGTGCCGCTTGAAAAGCTGAACGCAGGGCGCGCTGCTGGTGATCTTGGTGCCGAAACCCGCTTCGATGCTCATCGGGATGCGGGGCCATCGCTACCTCTCGCTGCTGTGCAAACCGGCGAGGATGCTCCAGCAGTGGGCGCGGAACAGCATCTGTCCGAACCAGGGACCGCCGGCGATGAGGCAGGTGGAAAGGGCGGTTCGATGCCACGAGGCCGTGCGGCGGATAACGGACGCCAGCCTGTCACACCGGTCGAAAAAGACCTGCGTGAAGGTGCGGTCGCAGATCCCCCGGAAAAGGATTTCGGCGAGTTCGAGCCCGACATGTGAAGGACAAATGGGGAGGGATTACCTGGCCGCGAGGGGAGCCGTGACGAGGATCAGACAGGATGCTTTCCGTCGCCAATGTGCGCTCCCCTTCGGCTGCCGCGAGCTATTTCGCGGCAGACAATTACTACACCGGCGCTGATGCCGATCGTTCCGGAACCTGGGTTGGGAAGGGAGCGGAGCGACTTGGTCTTGAGGGGCGCGTCGGCACCGAGCAGTTTGATGCCTTGCTGCGGGGAGAACTGCCCGGTGGTATCCAGGTCGGCAATGCGGGCCAGGCTCACAGGCCTGGAACCGACCTCACATTCTCACTCCCGAAAAGCTGGTCGCTGCTCGCGCTCGTGGGCGGTGACCAGCGGATTATCAATGCCTACCGCGAAGCAGTCATCGAGACCTTGCGCTGGGCAGAAAAGAACGCGGCGCAGACCCGGATGACCCAGGCTGCCCAGAGTAATGCGATCACGAGCGCGAGCACGCCGAGAGTTCTCAGCAAGAGCGGGCGATTGAAGGACGGTAATCTGCGCGTGTCAGTCACGGTTTGCCTCCCGGGCCGGATGGTTGTCGAGATCGGCCGCGAGCCGCTTCAGGAAGCGAGGCATGCGAAACAGCGTCACAGCGCCAGCGAGGACGAGGAAGCAGCCCTTGAGGTCCTGGCTGAACAGGCTGCGGCGCAGGCTGTCGGCTTCGAGGTAGCGGTCCGACAGATTGGCGAGCTGGGTGAAGAGGCCGCCAAGGTCCCAGCCCGCAACGAACAGGAACAGCGCGAGCGGCATTCCCAGCACGATCAGCAGCGACGTCGCGGCAAAGCGCGCGGTCTCGATGAGGACGAAGCAGCTCCCTTGCAGGAATGGCATCAGGCTGCGGAGATTGGCCGGAGGGGTCCGGTCGGCCAGATGCGAGACCATCATTGTCCGCCTCCTGCCACGATGCGGATGGCATCGGCGAGGCTGTGCCCGCGCCGCTCGCAGTCCTGGATCGCGGCATAGGTGTCGGGATCGGAGGAGTAGATCGTCGCCGAGAAGGGATCGAGCACGAGCCGGCCGACCGCCTCGGTCTCTGGGCCCTTGATGAAGACCTCGCTGTACTCGGTCCCCGAACGCTTGAGGCTGCGGATCAGCGTCTCGGTGCGATCGTCCATGTCGAGCCGCGCATTCGCCCTGAAATCGGCGATCGTCTCGGCCTTCTGCTGGAGCACCAGCATCCAGTCGCTGTTCTCGAGCGCGGCGCGCGCGCCATCGGACTTGTAATAGTCATTGAGGGACTGGGTCGCGGTCGCGAGCGCGCCGCCGTACTTGCGCGCGGTGCGGGCATAGGTCTCGACGAACTCGCCCATCGACCCGCCCTTGAGCATGGCCCAGGCCTCGTCGATCAGCAGCAGTTTCTTGGTCGCTCGCGATGAGCGCGTCATTGCCTGGCTGGTCATGAACATGATCGCCGAAAGGACGACGCTGCGCAGTTCCTCGCGGGACGCGAGATCGCTCATCTCGAAGACGGTGAAATCATCGTCGAGCGCGAAGCTCGCCTTGCCTGCAAAGAACCCGCCATAGCTACCGCCGCGGCAGAAGGGCGCGATCGCGGTGGCGAGATCGCGGCCCGCCTCGCTTTCCGATCCATGGAGCGCGTGGACGTCGAGCGTATCGTGCGGGTTCCACGCATGGATATCGGTCTCGTGCGCGGTGGTCGGCGAGGTCAGCTCGTCGATCAGCGCCAGCAATCCGCCCGGACGCAGCTCTTGCGTGTGCAGTCCGAGCGAATGGAGCATGCCCATCAGCCCTTCGCGGCATTCGGAGAGTTCCGCGTCGGTCACGCTGCCCGGCACCGGCACGCCGAGCGAGACGATCAGCCGGACGTTGCGGGCATGGAAGGGCGCATGCGCC
>CAXRCQ010000172.1:0-6153 GCA_964228845.1 Blastomonas sp. | reverse complement strand
CATTGTCGTGCGCGACGGCGAACGGCTGGTGCTGTTCGTCGACGGCGAATCCTATCCCTGCACCGGCGCGGCAGCACGCTTTGCCGAGGCCTTGTGCGCTGCGCATGAATTGGAGGTCGACGAGATTGATGACGCGGTCCTGGCGCTGCTGCTGGACCTCGCCAATCGCGGTGCGATCGCCTTTGACGAGGACGACTGAGACGCCGCTCAGCGGACGTCGATCGCCCGCCACGCGCCGGGCGCGAGGCCTTCAAGCGTCCAGTCGCCCACTTGCCAGCGCACCAGCCGGAGCGTCGGAAAGCCGACTGCCGCCGTCATCCGCCGCACCTGGCGGTTCTTGCCCTCGCGCAACGTGAGCGCGATCCAGCCATCTGCAACGGTCTTGCGGAAGCGCACCGGCGGGTCGCGTGGCCACAGATCGGGCGGAGCGAGCCGCTGGGCGAGGGCAGGGCGCGTCATCCCGTCCTTGAGCATTACCCCGCTTCGCAATTTCGCAAGTGCGTCGTCGCTGATCGCCCCTTCGACCTGAACCCAATAGGTCTTGGCGAGCTTGTGTCGCGGATCGGCAATCCGCGCCTGAAGTTTGCCGTCATCGGTGAGCAGCACAAGCCCTTCGCTGTCCTGATCGAGCCTTCCGGCGGGATAGACGCCCGGCACATCGATGAAATCGGCCAGAGTCGGCCGCGATCCATCGCCGCTGAACTGGCAGATCACGCCATAGGGTTTGTTGAACAGGATCAGCCGGGGCAAGGAAAAGGCACTTTCTGCGCGTCACGGGTGGCTTTGTCGGCCAAGGCTTGGCACATGGGGGCATCGAACAACAACCCCTTTAGAGAGAGGCCGTGCCATGACGCTTCCGTCAACTTACAAGCAGATGATCTCCACCGTCAGTGCCGAGGGCGAATTGACCATGGAACTGGTCGACAAGCCTATCCCCGAGCTGGGCGAGGACGATGTGCTGATCCGCGTCGAGGCGACGCCGATCAATCCTTCGGACCAGGGCGTGATGTTCGGCTGGGCGAGCATGGCCAAGGCGACGAGCAGCGGCAGCGGCAAGGACACGAAGCTGGTCGCGCCGGTCTCGCCGCAGGGCATGGGCGTGATGAAGGCGCGCATCGGCCAGGGCCTCACCGTTGGCAACGAGGGTGCCGGCACCGTGGTCGCCGCAGGGTCGGGCGATTATGCGCAGAGCCTGATCGGCAAGGTCGTCGCGGTGATGGGCGGCGGCATGTATGCCGAATATCGCAAGGCCCCGGCGATGATGTGCCTGGTGCTGAAGGACGGTCACACCGCGCGCGACGGTGCATCGTGCTTCGTCAACCCGCTGACCGCGCTGTCGATGGTCGAAACGATGCGGATGGAAGGCCATAGCGCGCTGGTTCACACCGCTGCGGCCTCGAACCTGGGCCAGATGCTCAACCGCATCTGCCAGGCCGATGGCGTCGAGCTGGTCAATGTGGTGCGCAAGCCCGAACAGGCGGAGCTGCTGCGCGGGCTGGGCGCAAAGCATGTCGTCGATTCGAGCAGCGAGACCTTCATGGCCGAGCTGACCGATGCCATTCACGCCACCTGTGCGACGCTCGCCTTCGATGCCACGGGCGGCGGCAATCTCGCCTCGAACATCCTGACCGCGATGGAAGGCGCAGCGGCGCGAACGCCGGGCGCATACAGCATCTACGGCTCTGTCCACCACAAGCAGGTCTATCTTTATGGCGGGCTGGATACGTCGCCGACGGTGCTGAGCCGCGGCTATGGCATGGCCTGGGGCGTGGGCGGCTGGCTGCTGCCCAATTTCCTGGCCAAGGCGGGCAATGAGGTCGCAATGCGACTGCGCACCAGAGTGGCGGACGAGCTCAAGACCACCTTTGCCAGCCATTATACCGACGAACTGTCGCTGGAAGAGGCGCTCCAGGCCGATGTTGTCGCACGCTATTATGCCAAGGCGACCGGCGAGAAGTTCCTGATCTGCCCGCAGAAATGAGGGGAAAGGGCGGAGGATGTTCATGTCCCTCGCCCCTTTCACGTCGTTCTCGCGAACGCGGGAATCCCGCTTTTTCTGAGCTTTGGCCAGTTGAAGCGGGATTCCCGCCTTCGCGGGGGTGACGATATACGGCTTGATCACTAGATGGCACCTGTCACTGCCCCTTCATGAAAACCTGCTCGCAGATGAACGGCATTTCCACAGTCCGTTCAGTTTCGCTCCCTTAAATATGAACACAACGGATGGCGAATCGGCGCTGTCCCGGTCTCAAGGGAGACAGATCATGAAGAAGTTCATTCTTGCTGCTGCTGCCGCCGGTGCAGTCACCATCTCGGCCGCTCCTGCCATGGCAGCACCGGTTACCAGCCATGCGCCCAGCGCCGCTCAGGCCTATGGCGTCGATTATCGCGCGCCCATTGCCCATCAGTGGCGCGGTTATGACGATGACTGGAACCGTCGCGGCTATGACCGTGGCTATGGCCGCGATCGCTGGGACAATCGCTATGATCGCCGCTACGACCGCCGCCAGGCGCGCGGCTGGAACGGCCAGTACTGGCGCGGCAATGACGGCCGCTACTACTGCCGCCGCGACAATGGCACCACCGGCCTGCTGATCGGTGGCGCAGCGGGTGCCCTGGCGGGCAGCGAGATTGCGGGACGCGGCGATCGTACCACTGGCGCGCTGATCGGCGGTATTGCAGGCGCGCTGCTGGGTCGCACCATCGACCGCAACGACGGCAATCGCTACAGCTGCCGCTAAATTCGCCCGATCCGCAGCGGCAACGCGGACAGGCATCCCAAGCCCCTCCCTGCATCGCTGCAGGGAGGGGTTTTTCGTTCCTGCGGCGATGCTTGCCAAGCCTTGCGCCCCTGCCTATCCCATGCGCCTGTCAGAAAAGGGGAGCCGCGCGATGATCAACGGACCGATATTGGTGACGCAACGGCTCATCCTGCGCCCGCCCGGCCCCGAGGATTTCGAGCGCTGGGCCGATTTCTGCGCCGACGAAGAGACGATGCGCTTTCTGGGCGGGGTTCAGCCGCGAGCGGTAGCCTGGCGCGGGCTGTGTTCGATGGCGGGGGCTTGGCACATCCGCGGCTATGCGATGTTCTCGCTCATTACCCGCGATACCGGCGAGTGGATCGGCCGCGTCGGTCCGTGGTATCCCGATGGCTGGCCCGGCGAGGAAGTCGGCTGGGGGGGTGCTGCGCAGTCATGCCGGAAAAGGCTATGCGCTCGAAGCCGCGGTCGCGACGATCGATTATGCGTTCGATCTGCTCGGCTGGGACAGCGTCATTCACACGATCGACCCGGACAACAAGGCTTCGATCGCGCTCGCCGAGCGGCTCGGCTCGAACAATCAGGGAGCGACACGGCTTCCCGAGCCGTTTCAGGATCACCCGGTGGATCGCTATGGTCAGACCAAGGCTGAGTGGCAGGAGAATCGCAAGAAATTCGTCCGGTTTTGAAACGACTTAGCTGCGAATCCCGATTTGGGACGGTTTCTGGCCGCAAAGCCGGTGGGTTAACCCTCTTTCGGCAAGACAGTTCCGCCCGGCCCAAGGCATGGCTAACGTAACGCTAACGCCTGCTCTGGCATGAGGGGGCGCAAGGTCGATCTTTCGAGGATGAAAACCATGGCAACTCCCTTCGCGCTGACTCGCAATCTCCTGCTGCTGGGCGGCGCTGCGCTTGCGCTGGCCGCATGCCAGAATGCCGACGACAAGGCAGCCGAGAACGAGGACGCCGCGCTGCTTGCCGATGCAGCGGACCCGGCAATGAAGGGGGCGCTCGAGGATCAGATCCTGGTCGATCCCGATCTGGTCGACAAGTCGAACCGCAACGCCGTGCTGGGCGAAGGCAGCGATGGCGCGGTGCCCTCGGCAAGCGTCGCCAAGGGTCAGCTTGCCGCTACCGAAAAGGCCGTCGCCGCCGCCATCGGCCCGCGCGGGCTGATGAAGGCGCCTGAACCGACCAAGGTCGCCGCCGAAGACTGCAAGGATTGCAACCAGGGCAGCACGCTGGGAGCCAAGGCGGCGCAAGCGAACGGCGTGTGCCAGGGCAAGCTCGACTATGCGATGACCTGGGCGAGCCGCATGCCCGCCGATTTCGCCGTCTATCCGCGCGCCAATGTCAAGGAAGCCGCAGGCGTCGCCAATGGCCAGTGCAATATCCGCGTGGTCAATTTCACGACCCCGGCAGCCGTGAAGAATGTCGTGGACTTTTATTTCACCAAGGCGAAGCGCGGCGGCTATTCGGCAGAATATCAGTTGCGCGGTGGCGATCACGTGCTGGGCGGCACCAAGGGCGATGCGGCCTATGTGCTGTTCCTGAAACCCATGGCCAATGGCGGCACCGAGGTCGACATTGTCGCCAGCGGTGGCCGCTAAGGATCGTCAGAAGCCGTAGACCAGCGTCAACCGGCTGGTCGTATCCGTCGGCGCGCGGCCCAAAGCCGGGTTCGATTCATACTGCACGGTGTAGGACAGGCGCGCCTTGAGCTTGCCGATCAATTGCGAATCCAGCGCGGCGACGGAGAACAATGTGCTGCGCTGCTCATCGACATAGGCGCTCGCCGCCTCGGTGAACTGGATCGTCGGCGTCAGCTTCAGCTTGATGTCGACCGATGCCAGGCCGGCCAGCACCGATTCATCGGTGCCCGTCACCAGCCGGGTGAATCGCCAAGCCGGCCCTGCCTTGACGCTGAGCTTGGCATTCTCGTCCGTCAGCAGACTGTAGCCGACGCCGCCGGAGAGGCTATAACGGGCATGAAAGCCCTGAAAGCGATCCTGTTCATACTGGCCCAGGCCATAGACATAGCCGCGTTCGTTGAACTTGTAATTGGGTTCGGCGCTCACCCTGTATTGCTCGCGAACCACGACATTGCTGGTTTCCTGGTAATCGGCGCGGCCGAGCAGCCCCAATCGCCAGTCTTCCCCTTCTGCCGTGAGCTTGAGCCCCGCAGCGAGCCCGATGCCCGGCGCATTTCCGGTATTGGTGAATGCGCCAAGCTCGCCTTCGCCAGAATATTTGATGGCAGCCGCCTGTTCGACTTTGGCCTGCTCGGTCTTGGCCTCGGCTTGCGCGGTCACCACCGGCGCGGGTGCGGGAGAAGGCGCTGCCTGCACGGCATTGGCGGCGCGGAAGGCGGCGACCTGAGCGTCGATCGCCTCTGCAGACTGTGGATAGGCCTGCTTGGCATAGCGGACCACCGCGTCGAGTCCGGCAGCATCGCCTGACTGGAGCGCAGTATCGATCAGCTTGGCGACGGCATCAGGAGTTTGCGCGGCGAGCGGAGCAGCGGCACAGGCGGTCAGCATGAAGGCGCAGGTCAGGGCGCTGCGGAACAGCATGTGCGATAGGTCTCCCGATATGCAAACGAGCCGACAGCCTAGATCAGCGGGCGGAACTCTTCCACCACCGCCCGGTACAACCGTCGCTTGAAAGGCACGATCAGTCCCTCGAGACTGTCCGGATCGGCCCAGCGCCAGGACCGGAATTCCTGGTGATCGGTCTCGATATCGATGTCAGCGTCGGTCCCCATGAAGCGCATCAGGAACCACATCTGCCGCTGGCCGCGATACTTGCCGCCCCAGATCTTGCCCATCAGGTCGGGCGGCAGGTCGTAGAGATGCTCGTCACGCGACCGGGCGATGACTTCGGCGAGATGCGGTGCGATCCCGGTCTCCTCGCCCAGCTCGCGATAGGCGGCGGCTTCGGGTTCCTCGCCGGGATCTATCCCGCCCTGGGGCATCTGCCAGGCCTCGACCGTGCTGTCGAGCCGCTGCCCGACAAACACCTTGCCCTGCTGGTTGACCAGCATGATGCCCGCGCATGGGCGATAGGGTAGGCTGTCGAATCCGCTCATGCTCATGGCCTTAGCTTTCAGCGGGCGGAAAAGGCAATGGAGCAATCGTCCGATACCGACTTGTTCCGGCAAAATGCGATGGAACGAAAGCGGCTCATGACTGCTTCCACCACCGTATCGCCGATCGGCGGCTCCCCGGCAGCAAAGGCCTCGCCGCGCTCGGCATATTGCAGCACCGCGACATTCTGCTCGTCGCGCAGCAGCAGCGCGATGAACTGCTCGCCGCGCCCGGAAACCGCGCCTGGATAGCCGCCCGCCGCCGTCGAGCCGCAACCATTGCTGGAGAGATTGTATTCGGTGCCATCG
>CAXRCQ010000171.1:0-3404 GCA_964228845.1 Blastomonas sp. | reverse complement strand
GGTCACCGCACCCTGCAGATGCGCGAGTTGCTGGTCGAGATAGGCGCGTAAGCGAAGCAACTCGTCCTCGTCGCACAGGTCGGTCGCCTCGACCACCTCGTCGAAACGCGTCGTCCAAGCCTTGTACTCGAAATCATTGGGAAGATCGGTCCAGGGGCGGTTGGGGCGGGTCGGCATCATGCCGTCGTCGCCCATCTCGCCGGGGTCGCCATCGTCCCCCTGCTCCATCTCACCTTCGGTCTCGGAGGAATCGCCTTCCTCGTTCTCACCGGTCTGCTCTTGCCCACGCGCCTCGGTCTGGCCCTGGTCGGTGCCGTCCTGCTCGCCTTCCTGATCCTCGGGCTCGCCCTGTTCAGACGAATCGTCGTCATCGCCCTCGTCCTGGCTGTCCTCTTCGTCCATCTGGCCTTCGGTGAGTTCCAGATGTTCGAGCAGCCGGTTGGCGAGCGCGGCGAAGCTCGCCTGATCGTCGAGCGACAGTGCCAGATTGTCGATATCCTCGCCGCCCTTGGACTCGATCCATTCGCGCACCAGGTTGACCCCCGCCACGCTGTCCTCGGGCATCGGCGTGCCCGTCAACCGTTCGCGAACGATCAGCCCGAGCGCGGTCGAGATGGGCACCTCGTCGGCGCGCGTCGCGCGGCTGATCGGGTCGGAGCGCATCCGCATCTCGAGGGCGGCGTCGAGGTTCGCGCCGAGGCCGCGCATCGACCGCGTGCCCAGCGCCTCGATCCGCACCTGCTCGACCGCATCGAAGGCCGCGCGCGCCACCGCCTCGCGCGGGGCATTGGCGGCGTGCTGCAACGGGTTGTGGTGCTTGAGCCGCAGCGCATAAAGGTCGGCAAAGCCGCGCGCCTCGGCGACCTGATCGGCGGGCAGCTTGCGGCCCGGCATCGGCACGCGCAGCTTGGTGCCCGATTGCGACGGCGGATCGGCGGTGAACGCCACCTCGATCTCGGGCTGGCTGGCGATCGCCCGCGCGGTCCCGGCCAGCACGTTCTTCAGGTCATCAAGCGGAGTGCGGTTGGTCATGCGCTATCGCTGGAGATGCCGGGCACCGATGTCAAGCAAGCGCGGCCTTATTGCGGCGGTTGAGGCGGCGGCGGGCGTTGTCGCTGGACATTGGCGCCATTGCCGTCGACGATGACCTCCACCGGCGCGCCGCCGACATCGCCCGAACTGGTGACCCCCTCCGGCGTGACACGCACGTTCGCGCCGCCGATTTCGCTCGTGATCTCGCCCTCCAGCAGCGGGCCGATGACCGGATCGGGATCGACTTCCTCGGGCGGCGCGACGGGGGCCGCACGACGCTGCGGCACGGCACCGGGCAGCGCCTCGCCCATGAACTGCCGCCAGATGCGCGCGGGCAGCCCGCCCCCGCGAATGCCCTGCATCGGGCTGTTGTCGTCATTGCCGATCCACACGCCGACCACCAGGTCGCCCGCATAGCCGATGAACAGCGCATCGCGATTGTCCTGGCTGGTGCCGGTCTTGCCGAAATTGGGGATGTTGAGGCTCGCGGCACGGCCGGTTCCTCGATTGACTGCCGCGCGCAGCATGTCCTGCATCTGCTGGTGCACGCGCGACGAATAGCGATCGGGCCCGTCGACCAGCCATTCGAACCAGCCCTGTTCCTCGCGCTTGAACGCGTGCGGCTCGACCGGCCATTGATTGCCCGCGACCCCGGCAAAGGCCGCGGTCATCTCGAGCAGCGTCGCGCTGCCGCTGCCCAGGGCCAGGCTGGGATCGCCTTCGGTGAATGGGCCCTTGAGCCCGAGCTGCGTCGCCTGCTTGATGACCTTCTCGCTGCCGACCTTCTGGAACAGGCGAACGGCGGCGACATTGCTCGAATGCACGAACGCCTCTTCCAGGCTGATCGTACCCCGATACCGGTCCCCGGCGTTGCGCGGGCGATAGCTGCCGGTGGTGATCGGCGAATCATCGATCACCGAATCCGGTTCCATCCCCGCTTCCAGCGCCGCGAGATAGACGAACAGCTTGAAGGTCGAGCCAGGCTGCCGCTTGGCCTGGGTGGCCCGGTTGAAGGGTGATTGCGCGTGATCCTTGCCGCCGACCATCGCGACGACCTCGCCATTGATGCGCATCGCAACCAGCGCGACCTGCGCGTTGCCGAGGCCAGCGCGCGCGACAATGCGCTCGGCGGCGCGCTGCAACCGGGCATCGAG
Organism: Blastomonas sp.; assembly: GCA_964228845.1. Classification (GTDB taxonomy): domain Bacteria; phylum Pseudomonadota; class Alphaproteobacteria; order Sphingomonadales; family Sphingomonadaceae; genus Blastomonas. Next base: position 1,218 of record CAXRCQ010000171.1, on the reverse strand, counting down.
CGTGGTCGTCAGCGTCAGGCGGCTGTGCGACATCTCGGTCAGTTCGCGCGCCTGGGGCATCGCCCAGTCGGCGAAATAGGTGCCGTTGGCAATCTTGGGCCGTTCGTGGACATCGAGCCGCGGCTGCGGCAGCGCATCCGCCTCTTCCTGGGTCAGATAGCCTGCATCGACCATCGCCGCGCGCACCATTGCCGCGCGCTTGCTCGCGCCCTGCCAGTTTCGCGTCGGCGCGAAGCGCGACGGCGCCTGCACCAAACCGGCGAGCAGGATCGCCTGTTCGGGCTTCAGCTTTTCGGGCTGACGGTAGAAATAGTGGAGCGAGGCAGCGCGCAGTCCGTACACATTGTCGCCGAAATAGGCGTTGGACAGATACCGGCCCAAAATTTCGTCCTTGGTAAGCCAGGCCTCGAGCCAGAAGGCGATCAGCATCTCGCGCAGCTTGCGTGTCAGGCTGCGTTCGGGCGTGAGGAAGCTGATCTTGGCGAGCTGCTGCGTGATCGTGCTGCCGCCCTGCACGCTGCTGCCGGTGATGTTCGACCAGAATGCGCGCGCCAGCCCGCGCGGATCGATGCCCCAGTGCGAATAGAAGCGCCGGTCCTCGATCGCGAGAAACGCTTCCACCACGTGCGGCGGCAGCCTGTCGACCGCGACCGGCTCCTCGACCACCGCCCCGCTGCGCGCAATCGGCGTGCCATCGGCGGCGAGCAAAGTGATCTCGGGCGGCGCGATCGGTTCGAGCGACTTGGAGAGCGGCGCGGTGATCGCCAGCCAGGCGAGCAGGATGAGGAACAGCGCGAACAACGCCGCCAGGGCACGCTTGGCCCACCACCAGCGCGTGCGTGGTGGCTTGATGGGTTCGGGCGCGGCGGGCGTAATCTCGGCCGGATCCAGCCATGGATTGCGCGCCTCGCCCAGCCCCGGCGGCGGCCAGGACGCATCGGCAGCAGAAGCCCCGCCCGCACCAAACCGCCCCGATCCGAATCGCATTTTCCTGAACACGGCTGGTGTATTATATGATTATGACAGCGAGAGCGAGGGGGTGTGTTGGTCGGCGCCAGAACATCTTGATCGAAGTCCTATGCATGGCCGGTGCGTCAAGACGATCCATCACCCCCACTCCGGCCCTCCCCCATCAGGGGGGCGGGGGTCTTGTTGCACTCCGGAAAATGTCGATAGCGCCCTAAAGCCCTCCCCCTTGATGGGGGAGGGTTGGGTGGG
>CAXRCQ010000170.1:0-3404 GCA_964228845.1 Blastomonas sp. | reverse complement strand
ATGGCGCCGCGCGCGCCTGCCTCGACGGCCATGTTGCACAGGGTAAGCCGGGCCTCGACGCTGAGCTGGTCGATCACCTCGCCGGCCAGTTCCATCACATAGCCCGTGGCCCCCGAAGCCCCGATCTTGCGGATCAGCTCGATGATCACGTCCTTCGAGCGTACCCCGGCGCCAAGCGTGCCCGACACCGTCACACGCAGCGTCCTGAGCCGTTTGTAAACCAGCGTCTGGGTGGCCAAATAGTGTTCGATGTCCGAGGTGCCGATCCCGAATCCCAGCGCGCCGAGCGCGCCATAGCTGGTGGTATGGCTGTCGCCGGCGGCCACCACCATGCCGGGCAGGATACGGCCCGATTCTGTCATCACGACATGTTCGATCCCCTGCATCGGATGCAAGACATCATAAAGCTCGATGCCGAAGTCCTTGCAGTTGTGGGCGAAATACCGGCTTTGCTCGGCCCCGCCCGGGTCGGGCATCTCGGCGGTCCGGTCGGGGCGCGTCGAGTTGACGTGATCGACCGTGCCAAGCGCGGCGGTCGGGCGCCAGACCGTGCGACCATGTTCGCGCAGCCCGCTGAAGGCCTGCGGCGAGGTATATTCGTTCAGCACCGTCCGGTCGATATACAGCAAGACCGACGCGCCCTGCGCATCCAGTTCGCGCACCACATGGCTGTCGACAAGCTTGCGATACAGCGTCTTTTGTTCGTTCATTTCGCTCTCCAACTGACCTGCAGGACCGGGCTACAGGGCATAACGTTTGCGGGTGTCGTCCGTCAGCTGCAGCCCGTGTCCCGGCCGTGGCGGCAGCGTCATGACGGGCCGTGCCGGCACGGCACCCTCGGGGGTGAACAGGGGTTCGAGCAGCGGGAAGTCCTCGAGCCAGGTGACATTCGGGCAGGCGGCCGCAAGATGCACGAACAGGTCGGGCAGGAAATGCGGTGACACCTCGACGCCAAAGGCCGCCGCGATATCGGCAATGCGCTTGATTTCCGTGATCCCTCCGAACATCGCCAGATCGGGCTGGATCACGCTGCTCAGCCGTTCCGCGACGATGGGCAGCAGGTCTTCGCAACCCTGCGCATGCTCGCCTGTCGCGACCAGCCCGGCAAACCCCGCCGCACGCAGCGCGCGATGACCCGACAGGTCATTGGCACGCAACGGCTCTTCGACGAACAGAACCCGCGCCGCGCGCGCCGCCGCCAGAAGACGGTTGGCCGAGGTCGCGGTGCATTTCTCGTTCGCGTCCAGCATCAGCGCGGTATCGGCGGGCAGGTCCGATGCGACCCGCTCGATCAGCGATGCGGTCGTCACAGAGCCGTTGACACGCGGCTTGGAGGCAAGATAGCCCCGTTCTCGGTTGTGGTGAACCCGGTCGAGAATTTCTTCGGCGCTTTGGCGGTCGTTGAAATCGCCGCTTGCATAGACCGGCACCTCCCGCGGAGCGCCGCCCAGAGCAAGGCCCAGCGCCACGCCTTGCGCACGCGCATAAAGATCCCAAAGCGCCACGTCCACCGCCGCCAGCGCCACATAATTCTGCCCTCGGCCGGTGCGGTTGAACCCGCCCACCAGCCCGCGCCACACCGCCGCCGGATGAAAATTGCGCATCCCCTCCAGCGTTTCGCACAGCGCAGCCGCAATCGCGACGGCCGGACCGCCATCGCAGGCCAGCGCGTAGGAAAAGCCCAGTCCGCACAGCCCTTCGGCGCGCAGATCGACGACGATCACATCGACATGTTTCACCCCCGACCCGCCAATTGGCCGGTCCAGCCGCATTCGCAGCAGCGAGGCGGTCGCCGACTCGATCCGCGGGATCATGCTTGCCATTTGCACCGTCATGACCTGTCTCCCGACAGCGCGGCAAGAAGCGCGCGAGTCACATCCTGCGTTCGCGCCGTGCCGCCCAGATCCGGCGTGTGGTTCGCCGGATCGGCTGTGACGCGCTCGATGGCGCCAAGCAAGATCTGCGCTGAGCGATGTTCCCCTAGGTGATCGAGCAACAGCACACTGCTCCAGAACATGCCGATTGGGTTCGCGACGCCCTTGCCGACCAGATCGAAGGCCGACCCATGGATCGGCTCGAACATCGACGGGTGGCGTCCCGAGGGGTCGATATTGGCGGTCGGGCCGATGCCGATCGAACCGGCGAGCGCCGCCGCCAGGTCCGACAGGATATCGGCATGCAGATTACTGGCCACAATCGTGTCGAGCGAACCCGGATCACGCACCATCCGCACCGTCATCGCGTCGACCAGCATGCGGTCCCAGCGCACATCGGGGAAGCTGCACGCCACCTCTTGGGCGATCTCGTCCCATAGCACCATGCCATGGCGCTGAGCGTTCGATTTGGTAACTACTGTCAGTTGTCGCCGCGGGCGGTCTTGCGCGCATTCAAAGGCGTAGCGCATGATGCGTTCGATTGCGTGCCGGGTGAACAGCGAAACCTCTGTCGCCGTTTCGTGATGCGATCCGCGGTGGCTGCGCCCACCATGACCCGCATATTCGCCTTCGGAATTTTCACGGATGATCAGCCAGTCCAGCGCCTCGGGCGTAACCTCCGCCAGCGGGGACCGAATCCCCGCAAGCAGGCGTGTCGGGCGCAGGTTGGCATATTGATCTAGGGTCTGGCAGATCGCCAGCCGCAGCCCCCACAGGGTTTCGTGGTCCGGAACGTCGGCCGCTCCCGCCGATCCGAACAGTATGGCGTCATATCCGGCAAGCTTCGCCATCCCGTCCTCGGGAATGAACCGTCCCGAGCACTTGAAACGCTCGGCACCCCAGTCCAGCCAATCCGCCTCGATCTTAAAGCTGCCAGCACGCTCGGCGATGGCCTGCAGCGCCCTGACGCCCTCGGCGACCATCTCGGGCCCAATTCCGTCGCCGCCAATGGCCGCTATCTTGTACTGTTTCATGGTCGTCCCCTTAAAAAAGCAGGCCCGCAGGCATGCGTAGCAAGAGCACGCGCGCCATCAGCACCCAGAATCCGCCGATCATGAGAAGGGCGAAAAGCGATCTGAGAAGCCAGGTGCGCAAACTGGCCCGCCCGAATTCGGCCACCGGCATCAAGACGGCGAAAGCGGCTATTGCGGTGGTCGCGAAACCCACAACCGGGATCAGCCAGACCCAAAGCAGGGAGGCCAGCGTGAACAGCCAGCCCCGGACCGCCGAGGCATCCGCCGAGATAGGCGCGCGGTCGTCGGGTGCGCCGGTCATCCACGCCCGGGCGATCCTAATCAACATCAGCACCGACAGCAGCGCCAGAACCGTGGCGATGGTCCTGGGAAAGACCGCGCCCATCGCGGTCATCCCCCGGGCCTGCACAAGCCCGACACCGGCCATGGCAAGACAGGTCCACGCAACGGCAACGGTGCCGCTCCGCGGATCGACCCGCGCCGCGCTGTGCGTCTC
>CAXRCQ010000169.1:0-2613 GCA_964228845.1 Blastomonas sp. | reverse complement strand
GACCGAGCCCGTCGCTCCAGCCCTCGTGCGTCCAGTCGCGCTCCACGAATCGGGTGCGCGCGCCAAGTCCCAGCCGCTCCGCATTGTCGCGCGCCACGGCAAGGGCACCGGAAGAACGGTCGGTCGCGACCCCTTCCGCCTTGCAGTGGGACAGGATGGTGAGCAGCAGCGCGCCCGTCCCCGTGCCTAGGTCGAGCACACGCGCGGCATCTGGTTTCAACTCCAGCGCCGCCTCGACCAGTACCTCGCTATCCCCGCGCGGCACCAGCGTGTCAGACGTGACGCGCAGCGGCAGGCCGAAGAACTCCTGCTCGCCAGTTATGTGTGCGATCGGCTCGCGCGCGGCACGGCGTTCGACAAGTTCGGCAAAAGCGGGTGCAGGTGCCTCGCGCATCATGGTGATCAGCATCCGCGAGCGCGATATGCCTAGCGCGTGCGCCATCAGCAATTCCGCATCGAGACGCGCGGTATCGCTGGTCGCGGACAACCGTTCCGCAGCAGTGCGGATCACCTCCGCGACCGTGTCAATCATTCATCGCGGCGAGCCGCTTGGCCTCGTCCTCGGCGATCAGCGCGTCGACCAATTCGCCTAGACCCGGCCCGGCGATAATCTGGGGCAGTTTCTGCAAGGTGAGGCCGATGCGGTGATCGGTCACGCGGCCTTGCGGGTAATTGTAGGTGCGGATGCGTTCCGACCGGTCCCCGCTGCCGACCATGGCCTTGCGCGCCTCGGCCTCGGCGCCCTGTGTCGCCTCGCGCTGCGCATCGTAGAGGCGGGTGCGCAGAACCTGCATCGCCTGTTCGCGGTTCTTGTGCTGGCTGCGCCCGTCCTGACAGGTAACGACAGTGCCCGTGGGCAGGTGAGTGATGCGGATCGCGCTGTCGGTCGTATTCACGTGCTGGCCGCCCGCCCCGCTGGCACGGTAAGTGTCGATCTTGAGATCGCCTGGATCGATCTGCACATCGACCTCGTCCGGCTCGGGCAGAACGGCGACCGTCGCGGCGGAGGTATGGATGCGCCCGCCGCTTTCCGTTTCGGGCACGCGCTGGACGCGGTGCACGCCGCTTTCGAACTTGAGCTTGGCGAACACGCCCGTGCCAGTGACGTTGGCGACGATTTCCTTGAAACCGCCGACTTCCGACGCGCTCATGCTGACCGGCTCGACCTTCCAGCCCTGCTCGGCGGCAAAGCGTTCGTACATGCGGTAAAGATCGCCGGCGAACAGCGCCGCCTCGTCGCCGCCGGTGCCTGCGCGGATTTCGAGCATGGCGGGCTTGTTGTCGGCACTGTCGCGCGGCAACATGGCGATGGCCAGCTGGCGTTCGGCTTCGGGAAGGCGCCTCCGGAGCGCGGCCAGTTCCTCTTCCGCCATCGCCCTCATCTCGGGATCGGCCAGCATCTCCTCAAGGCTCTCGATTTCCTCGCGCGCGGCCTTCACCTCGGCAGCGATCTTCGCCACCGGTTCGAGCTCGGCATAGTCGCGGCTCGCCTGGACGAAGGCATCGCCCTCCAGCTGGCCTGAGGCCATGCGCGCTTCGAGTTCGGCGAAGCGGTTGGCAATCTGGTCAAGGCGTTCGGCAGGAACCTGCATGGTCAGTCGAGCAGCTTCTCGATGGCGCTGCGCGCATGGTCGTCCGCCTTGATGCGCACGTGTTCCACGCCGTCGCGAAGATCGAAGGCGACGATCTTGTCGGCCCCTGCCTTCACCGCCTTGTCGAAGCGCTTGCGCGGGCTTCCGCTCGCCATCAGTTCGGCCGAGTGGCCGCCGGCCCTGATCTTGCCGATGGCCGCGATCGCGCGCTGGATGAGATCGTCGTTCTCGACCACCACGATGACGTCCGCATTGGGTTCGCCCTTGTCGCCGACCAGCATCGCGAGGCGTTCGATCCCGGCAGCCCAACCGACCGCAGGCGTGGGCGCTCCGCCGAGGCTTTCCATCAGGCCGTCATAGCGTCCGCCACCAAGGATGGTGCTCTGGCTGCCGAGCTTGCCGGCTGCCTCGCTCCCCTCGTCGGGAATGAATTCGAAGGCGGTGTGGCGATAATAATCGAGGCCGCGCACGAGGCTTTCCGCGCGCGTCCACTTTACGCCCGCTGCGTCGAGACCAGCGGTCACCGCGTCGAAGAAAGCGCGCGCATCGTCCGACAGGTAAGCGTCGATCTTCGGCGCATCGGCCACGAAACGCCTGTCGTGCGGGTCCTTGCTGTCGAGGATGCGCAGCGGGTTCTTTTCGAGCCGTTCCTGCGAATCTTCGCTCAGCTCGTCCATCACGGCACGGAAATGCTCGACCAGCGCGCCGCGCCAGGCTTCGCGGCTGTCGCCGTCGCCCAGCGTGTTGAGGTGCAGCGTCACGCCCTCGATCCCCAGTTCGCGGATAATCTGGTCGGCCATGGCGAGCAGTTCGACATCGGCCTGCGGTTCGGCTGCACCGAGAATCTCGGCGTCGATCTGGTGGAACTGGCGATAACGGCCCTTCTGCGGGCGCTCGTAGCGGAACAGCGGGCCATGCGTGGCAACTTTGAGCGGCGCATGCTGCTGCCACCCGTTCGACAGATAGGCGCGCGCGATGCCGGCCGTGAATTCGGGCCGCAGGGTGAGCGAATCCCCGCCGC
>CAXRCQ010000168.1:0-6424 GCA_964228845.1 Blastomonas sp. | reverse complement strand
CACCCGATGTGTACATGGACAAGATCGCGGTCGGCCCGGGCTATCCCGAAGGCGTGATCGACCTCAACAAGAGCCCGACCGAGAATGTCCAGGCGGTTGCCGCCGCCAAGGGCGTGCAGCCCAACGAGATCATCGTGTGCGTGCTGGATCGTCCGCGCCATGCGGATCTGATCGCCGAACTGCGGGGTCTGGGCTGCGGCATCATGCTGATTCCCGATGGCGACGTCGCCGGCGTGATCGCGACCACCGATCCCGACACCACGATCGATCTGTACATGGGCTCGGGCGGCGCGCCCGAGGGCGTGCTGGCGGCAGCGGCGCTGCGCTGCGTCGGCGGGCAGTTCAAGGGCCGGCTGCTGTTCCGCAACGATGACGAACGCGCCCGCGCGCGCAAATGGGGCATCGAGGACCTGAACGCGGTCTATGACCTGACCGATCTGGCCAAGGGCGACTGCATCTTCGCCGCCACGGGCGTTACCGACGGCTCGCTGCTCGAAGGCGTCAAGCGCCGCCGCGACGGCATCATGACCACCGAGACCGTGGTGATGCGGTCGGCCAGCGGCACCGTGCGCTGGGTCAAGGGCGAACACCGCATCGCCCGCTAAGGCGATAGACGGCTGGTGCAGGGATCGTTCAGCCCCGCGCCAGCCGCCCCGCCAGCCGCGCCACCAGAGCAGCGCGAACCGCCTCGGCGTCCCCCGGCACCAGACCATCGGCCTGCTCATAGCCCGCGCGGTGCAGCAGTGCCTGAATCAGCGCCGCCCTGTCCTGCGTCCCGTCGCGGACAAGCTCGTCCGCCAGAGCATCGACAATCCACAAGGCGGCACGGTTCATCACGTCATCCTGAGCGCCGGTCTTTCGAGCAACGGCGGGACGTTCCAGCAATTTCAACATGACATCGCCCTTGCGCGCCTTGCCGCTCACCCCCAAGCCAAGTGACGCGGATATCCGCCATTTGTGACGAACGTCAGATGGCGGCAGCGTCGCTCGACTTGGGTGACACGGTATCATCCGATACGGATGAATCACTCGCCAATGGCTGGAGCTGCCCGATCAGACGTCGCGCAAAGCTGCGCCCCATCGGCACTTCTGCCCCGCTCGCCAGCAATGCCAGCAGCGCCCCGCTGGGCTTGCGGCGATAGCCCCTGATCGCCGAATGGCGGCAAAGGGCCGAACGGTGGATGCGGATGAACTCGGCCGGGGGCAGCTGCGATTCGATGGCCGCCAGCGTGGAGCGGACGAGGCCATGGCCGCCATCCATCGCGTGAATGCGGACATAGTTGCCCTCCGCCTCGATCCATTCGACATGCCCATGCTGGATCAGGACAGTCCGGCGACCGGTCTTGACCCAGAAGCCTGACGGCGTTGCCGGACCGCGCATGCGGAGCGAGTCCGGCGGCGGCATGTCATGCTGCTCGGCCTCGGCCAGCGCCGTGCCATATTGCAGCGCCAGCCATGCTGCGATGCCGGTGCCGAAATAGCCACTCCACAGCAATATCCAGCGCAGGTTGCGCGCGGTCATGTCGCGCGTGTCGCCCGTGACGAACAGGTCCCAGCCGCTCGCCAGGCCGAACAGCAGCACCAGGCCCGGCAGGCCGGTCAGCAGCAGATGGCGCAGCGTCGACCATTTCGGCCGCCTGCCCGACATCTCGCGGATCGCGATCCAGAACACCAGCGCGCCCACACCGATCAGCAGCGTGCGCTTTGCATGAAACAGCTCGAACACCGTGTCGGGGTTAAGCGACGCACGGAAGGCGGAGATGGCAAAGGTTGAGACGCAGAACAGCAGCGCTGCCGCGAGCGGGGAGCGCTGCAGTTCCACGGCAGGCCGATGCAGGAGTCGATCGGTAGGCAGCAACTTCATTCTGGCGGCAGTCCAAGCCTTGTCCTAATGCGGGTTCGAAGCGGCGATGGCGGCAACCACCTCCATCTGATCGGCGCGGTATCAGCCAGGGGAATGAGCAAGATGGTCTTTTCGATCAACGACTTCGATTTGGGACGGTTCGTTGCCTCGACCCTGGCAGAGGATCTCGGCCCCGATTCCCGCGATGTCACGTCCGAAAGCGTCATCCCTGCCGATGCGCGATTCGACGGAGTGATGGACGCGCGCCATGCCATCGTGGTTGCAGGCCTGCCGATCGCGGAAGCGTTCTTCCGCGCGCTCGATCCCGATTGCACAGTCGAGCGGCTCGTGGCCGACGGCGAGTCGGTCGCAGCGGGAACCGATATTCTTTCGGTATCGGGCAAGGCCCGCGCGCTGCTTACCGCCGAACGTTCCGCGCTCAACACGGTGCAGCATCTGAGCGGCATCGCCACGCTGACCCGGGCTTATGTCGATGCCATCGAGGGGACCGGTGCGGTGCTGCTCGACACGCGCAAGACCATTCCGGGGCTGCGCAGCCTCGAGAAATACGCAACGCGGATGGGCGGCGCGAAGAACCATCGCATGGGCCTGTGGGATGCGGCGATGATCAAGGACAATCATGTCGCGGTGGCGGGCGATATCGGCGAAGCCGTGCGCCGCGCGGTCGCCGCCGGCATTGGTCAGATCATCGTCGAGGTCGATCATGTCGAGCAGATTGAGCCGGCGCTCGCCGCCGGTGCCACCCATCTGCTGCTCGACAACATGGCCCCGGCGACCTTGCGCGGCGCGGTGACTCTGGTCGGTGGGCGCGTGCCGTGCGAAGCCTCGGGCGGGGTAACGCTCGAGACGATCCGCGCCATCGCCGAGACCGGGGTCGATTATGTCTCGGTCGGTCGCATCACCCAGTCCGCGCCCGCCGCCGATATCGGGCTGGACTTCAAGGCGGCCTGATGCGCGTCGGGGCGGCCCTGCTGATGCTAGGGCTGGCTCTGGCCCCTGCCCCGCTGCTCGCCCAGTCCTATCAGTGCCGCATGCCGGAAAGGCTCTCGCCGCTGCCGCAGGACAAGCGGGGACGCGATGCCGTGAGGCGCGTTGTGCCGATTGCGGGCTATACGCTGGCGCTCAGCTGGTCGCCCGAATATTGCCGGGGGCGCGAGGACGACAAGGCCCAGGCGTTGCAATGCAGCCGCCGCTTCGGCGAGTTCGGCTTCGTGCTTCACGGCCTGTGGCCCGAGGGCAGGGCCGCGACCTATCCGCAATATTGTGCCAGCCCGCCCTCGGCCGTGCCGCTGTCGGTGGTGCGGCAAAATCTTTGCGCCATGCCTTCGCAGCGGCTGATCCAGCACCAGTGGGACAAGCACGGAAGCTGCATGGCGCGCGATCCGGCGCGCTATTTCCAGACCGCCACCCGGCTGTACCAGTCGGTCAAGCTGCCCGACATGGAGCGCCTTTCGCGCCGCGCACTCACCCAGGGAATGCTCAAGCGCGAGATCGCCAGGCTCAACCCCGGCATGCCCGCGACGGCCATCGCGCTGAAGGCAAACGGACGCGGCTGGCTGCAGGAGGTGCGGCTGTGCCTGGGGCTCGATTATCGCCCGCGCGCCTGCCCTGCTCATGTCCGCCAGCCGCGCGGCGATGCTCCGTTGAAGATCTGGCGCGGGCTCTAGCTCGGCCGCACCAGCACCTCGTCCGCCTGCAGCGCCTTGCGCCCCCAGACGAGCACGAACACGCACAGCCCGATAATGATCGCGAACGATTCGAGCGGCGCGATATTGTACAGCCACACCCCGATCGCGGGTGCGATGATATAGGCCGCACCGTTGACCGAGGCGACGATGCCCGCCACCTGCCCCTGCTCCACCCTTGTCACCGCGAGCGAGGAACCCGCGGTAAAGCCCGGACGGAAAAGGCCAAATCCGAGCGACGCGATGGCAAAGCCCAGGGTGATCGCGTTGAGGCTCTCCGAAAAGGCGACCATCGTGCACCCGGCTGCCGCCAGCGCCATGCCCCAGAGCGTCGAGGTGCGCGGACCCATCTTGAGATACGGGATCAGCCCCCATTGCGCGAGCAGCGTGGCGAACGCGCCCGCCATCAGCACCAGTCCGGTAGGGCCCGCTGCCAGCTCGGGCGTCGCGCGCAGGTCGAGCCGGTCGAGCAGCATGAAGCCGACCAGCCCCAGGATCATCGCATTGGCATGGCCGCCGACCAGCCCCGCGATAAGCCAGGGCCGCAGCCGCGCGTCGCGCCACGACAGGCGCGCGGTCGCGGGCGGATCAGGCTCGCCTTCGGCATCGGGTTCGTCCGCCTCATAGACCTCTCCGGCCGCACCCGAGCTCGCCGGCTCTGACACCAGCCGCCCGCGCGCGGCATAGCTCGGCGTATCGTCGGGCAGCCGCAGCTTGAGCGTCACCAGCACCAGCAGACCGAACGCGGCAAAGACGAAGAACGGGCTCGGCAGCCCCAGATAGGGCAGGATGATGAGCGGCGCGAGCGCCGGACCGATCACCGTGCCAAGGCCGAACGAAGACGAGATCATCGACAGCGCCTGTGTCCGCTCGGTGCGGCTGGTGCGCGCGGCGACATAGGCCTGGACCGCCGGTGGCCCGGCCGAACCCAGCCCGCCATAGAGGCTGCGGAACAGCGCGAAGATCAGCATCGTCCACAGCGCCGGCAGATAGCCGTGCAGCCCCGCGATGAGCGTGAGGCCGCATAGCGAAAAGGACGAGATGAAGCCGAGCAGCCCGAGGTTCATAAGCGCCTTGCGCCCGCGCCGGTCGGACATTCGCGCCCAGCGCGGCGCGCAGACCATCCACAGCAGCGCCGACCAGCTATAGGCCAGGCTCACCCAGAAATCGGCGACGCCCAGCCGCGTGCCGATGGCGGGCATCACCGATTGCATCGCGGTATTGCCCGCCGCCGTGACCAGCATCACGGTGAACAGCAGCGCCATGCGGTCGGCGGGCAGCTTCTGGCTGGCCTCGATCGGAGCTTCGGGGGTCTGCTGCACGTTCATGGCCAGGCATAGCCCCGCTCGATGCGCGCGACATGCAGCGTGTAATGCTCGTACCAGCGATCCCGCCCAGCCTCGCGCGCCGCGCGATGCTCGGGATTGTCGCGCCAGGCCCGGGCGCTGGCATCGTCCGCCCAGTAGCTGACCGTGATGCCGAACCCGCCCTGCACGCCTGCATGGTCCATGCCCAGAAAGCCCGGCTGGCGCGCGGCGAGCGCGTCCATCGCATCGGCCATGATGCCATAAGCTTCCGCATCGCGCCCGCTATGCTGCGCAGCAAAGATCACGGCAATCGCGCCGTTCGCGTGAATCCGGGAATCCGCTTTTCCGCTCATGCCTGCCGGTCTAGGCGCTCGGGAGGCGCTTGCAAAGTACTGCTATGCAACACTGACACACATGATTGCGCAACCCGCAGGAATCTGCAATTGTGGCACTTCGTTGACAGCAATATCGAGGGGTTTTCATGCATTCCACGGACCTGGTCCAGCTGCCGTTGCGGCAGCGGCTAAAAGCGCGCGCAGAGCGGGTTTTCGGGGCGTGGGGCGTTTTTGCGAGGGAATTCTTCAAGCACCCGCGCATGGTCGGATCGATCGTCCCCTCGTCCGACCGCACCATCCGCAAGATGCTCGGCCCGGTCGACTGGCAGAACGTGCAGCTGTTCGTCGAATATGGCCCCGGTGTCGGCACCTTCTGCCGCGCGGTGCTCGACCGCCTGCCGCGCAATGCGACCTATATCGCGATCGACACCAACCCGGATTTCATCCGCTATCTGCGCAAGACCATCCCCGACAGCCGCTTCATTGCGGTGCATGGATCGGCGGCGGACGTCGAGGCGATCATCGCCGCGCACGGGTTCGACCATGCCGATTACGTGCTGTCGGGCCTGCCGCTCTCGACCTTGCCCGATGGCGTTGCCGATGCGATCGCGCAAGGCACCTATCGCGCGCTGCGCCCCGGCGGCGCGTTCCTGGTCTACCAGTTCACCCGCTTCACCAACCAGCTGATCCGCCCCTATTTCGACCGGGTAGATCGCGGCTTCGAGGGCTGGAACGTGCCCCCCTGCTACCTGTTCTGGGGCTGGAAAGCGGGCGGCGAGAGCGAGCAGCAGCCAACCTATCACTGATGCGCTGTCGTTGACTCTGGCGCCTTTAGCCGCTAGGGGCCGCCTTTCCCTCATATTCGCATAGAGTCTGGAGCCCGTTCATGGCGCGCGTTACCGTTGAAGATTGCATCGACAAGGTCACCAACCGGTTCGACCTGGTTCTGCTCGCCGCGCAGCGTGCGCGCGAGATCAGCGGCGGTGCCGAACTGACCATCGACCGCGACCGCGACAAGAACCCCGTCGTCGCGCTGCGCGAGATCGCCGACGAGACCATCCTGCCGGAAGATCTCAAGGAAAGCCTGACCCAGTCGATGCAGAAGGTCCAGGTCGACGACGACGACGATGCCGACGAAATCGGCTCGCTGAGCCTCTCGGCCGAAGCCCTGCGCCTCACCGCCTCGGCCCCGGCGCGCACCAGCAGCATGGGCGGCGACTTCGACGCCTGATC
>CAXRCQ010000167.1:0-9126 GCA_964228845.1 Blastomonas sp. | reverse complement strand
ACCCACCCCTAACCCCTCCCTTTCAGGGAGGGGAACGCGCATCGCGCAGCCCTCGATAGTGCCGACGAAACCCTTCGCGCCTCAGCAACTCCGCCCCTTTCCGGTCCCCTGCGAAGGCAGGGGCCCATCTCCCGAAGGTTGTCCCTGAACGCAACGGCAGGAGATGGATGCCTGCCTTCGCAGGCAAACGACAACTCGCAACCCCAACCGCTCCCGCTCATCCCTGAAATGAGTTCAGGGCAGGCTCTGAGCAGCGGGTTTCAGCCCGCGTCGTCGAAGGACCCGCACCCACGCGGGCCGTATAGCGCGGTCTTCTATGGCGCTCAGGCTGGGCGGAGGTGTGGCGGATACCGAACCACGCCGAAGAAAATCCGTCGTTCCTAAGCCGACCCCATATCTGCCGCTCAGATCAGGCAAAGATTAGAGCTAAAACTACCGCCAGAGTCGCTCCAACTACTCCGCGATGACGGCGTGAAAGTTGAAGCCTCTGTGCTCCTTTCAGAGCGATTGAGGCGGTCGCAACGATAGGCAAAACTGCGATGGCGACACTCGTGGCGATGTAGATGCTCTTGCTTTCGTAGCGCCAAGAATCCGAAGAAGGCCCCTCAGCGGCCCAAGGGTAGCAGTTCGCGCTTCCAGCGCCTCCGGCACAAGCTTCGGCCCCAATCGCTGCAAAGACATCGAACGCAATTACAATGCCGATCAAGCTCAGCAAGATACCAGTTACCAGCAGGAAGTAGTCTGTTTTCGCCATGCCACTTTTTAGTCGAGCTTAAACTTCAGAACAATGACAGGAAACTCCCCGACGCCCGCCCCAAGCCGCCTACGGAAAACACTCCAGCAGCGGACCTTCCAAACGCCGCCCAACCCCGCTACCCGATCTCCAGCACCATCCCCGGCCCGAGCATCGGCAGCAGCGCCTCCATATCCGCGCGCGCGATCGCGACGCACCCTTCGGTGCTGCGCTCCGCCGCTGGCTTGGCCTCGTTCCACAGGTGGAAAAAGATCGCGCTGCCTGCGCCGGGCACCGGGGGCGCGTCGTTATGGCCGAGCACCAGCACCACGTCGTAAAGCATGTCCTCGCGCTGGAGGGTTTCGGCGCTGAACGGGTGCGGCAGGCGGACGGGGCGGTTGTACGCCGGGTCGGCGGGGTCGTCGGACCAGCCGTCCGCAGCATGCGTCCAGCGCCAGGGCAGCGCGAAGCCCGGCGGGGGGGCGCTGCGGCCGGGGCGGAACAGCGCGGCGCGGATCGGCCAGCTGCCCTTGGGGGTGCAGCCATCGCCCTCGCGCTTGGCATCGGCGGAGCAGGTGCCGCTGCGGCCGATGGTGCAGGGCACGGTCCAGTCGCCCAGACTGACGGTCAGCGCCCCCGTATCGACTAGAATCGTATCAACGCGGACGGTGTCGCTCACAGCTGATGGCCGGTGCGGTCGCGCTTGGTGACCAGATAGCGCGCATTGTGCGGATTGGCCTCGATCTGCAGCGGCAGCCGCTCGGCAATCTCGACCCCCAGGCTGGCGAGCACCGCCTGCTTTTCGGGATTGTTGGTCATCAGCCGGATGGCAGACACGCGCAGCGCCTTCAGCATCTGCGCCGCCACCGCGAAATCGCGCGCGTCTGTGGGAAAGCCCAGCCGGTTGTTGGCATCGACCGTGTCATGCCCCTGGTCCTGCAGCTGGTAGGCGCGCAGCTTGTTGATCAGCCCGATGCCGCGCCCTTCCTGGCGCAAGTACAGCAATATGCCCCAGCGCGCGTGCGCCATCGCGTGCAGCGCGCCGTTCAGCTGCGGCCCGCAATCGCATTTCAGGCTGCCGAACACGTCGCCGGTCAGGCACTCGCTGTGCAGCCGGACGACCGGAATGCTGTCATCGGGCGTGCCGACGATCAGCGCGACATGCTCGTGGAAATCGGCGTCCGAGCGGAAGGCGACGATCTCGGCGCTCTCGCTCGCGCTCACCGGCAGCCGCGCGCGCGCCGCGATGCGCAGCTGCGCCGGGTCGGCATAGGCGGCGACATCGGCGGGGGTGACGACCGGCGCGTCGAAATCCGCCTCGCCATCGGCCAGCAGGTGATAGGCGGGCAGCAACCCGGCGAGCCGTGCGAGCTGCATCGCGGCTTCGGCAGCGTCCGGAGCGGGCAGCGGCTGCGCGGCGAACGGCCCCTTCATCGGCTGGGCGAGATCGAGCGAGGGATCGGCGATCGCGATCGCGCGGGCGCTGTCGAGCGCGCCGGGCACCGCGATCAGCACCGGTGCATCGGGACGCGCGGCCTCTTTCTGGTTGGCGAGCTTGAGCGTGATCGCGCGTGCGGCGGAGATCAGCAACCGCCGGTTGTGCCCCAACGGTGCGCCGCCGGTTTCGACCGGGCGCAGCGCGAGCCTGCCGGTTTCGCTCTTGACGATGATGTCCCAGCCCCGGGCCAGCGCATCGAGCGCCCGGGCCGCAGCACGCGCATTCATCGTGCCTGTCCCCCCGAGGCGCGTGGCATCAGAACAGGAACTCGCTGATCAGCGGGGCATGATCCGAAGGCTGCGCCCAGCCGCGGCACGGCTCGACCACGCGGTGGCTCTTCACCGCCTCGACCAGATCGGGCGAGACCCAGATATGGTCGAGCCGGCGGCCCTTGTCCGAGACCGACCAGTCGCGCGCGCGGTAGCTCCACCAGGTATAGAGCCGCTCGGGCGCGGGATAGAATTTGCGGCCGATATCGACCCAGCCATGCGCATCCTGCAGCGCCTTCAGCCGCTCGATCTCGATCGCGGTGTGGCTGACGGTGTTGATCAGCTGCTTGTGGCTCCACACGTCCGATTCGAGCGGCGCGATGTTGAAATCGCCCAGGATGATCGTGCGCCCGTCGAGCCCGCGCGACCATTGCGTCATGCGTTCGAGGAAATCGAGTTTCTGGCCGAATTTGGGGTTGAGGTCGCGATCGGGAATCTCGCCGCCTGCGGGGACATAGACATTTTCCAGCCGCACCGTGCCGCCCAGGGGGCCGGTGATGCTCACCCCGATATGCCGCGCTTCGCCATTGGCCTGCCAGTCGAGCCGGTTGTCGTCGCTCAGCCGCATCTTGCTGATGATCGCGACGCCATGGTGCATCGGCTGGCCGTTGAGCTTCTGGAAATTATAGCCCAGCTGGCGGAAGGGGCCTTCGGGAAAGTCGTTGTTGATGACCTTGGTTTCCTGCAGGCACAGGATGTCGGGCTGCTCCTCGGCCAGGAACCGCTGCACCGAGGCGAGCCGGAAACGGACCGAGTTGATGTTCCACGAAGCGATTTTCAGAGGGGCAGCCATGGCAGAGGCTCTAGCCAGCGAACCTGCCAAACCCAAGACCTAATGTTTCCAGCAGGCGCAAAAAACCCTCGTCCCGGGGGCATTGGAACGAGGGTTCTTTGTTGCGTTCGTCACGCTTGGGTGAAGCCGGTGGTTCGACCAGGTAACAGGGGGAAACCTCGTCGCCGTCTTCGAAAACCGTTCTAGCGGCCGAACCCTGTCTGCCATGTGAACAGATTTGAGAATCTCTCGCAGTTCGTCGATCACCCGCGTCGGTTCGTCAACGGGTGAGTGCGATTTTCCCCACAAGACCTTCGTCATTCCCGCGAATGCGGGAATCCCGCTTTGGCTGTGCCGTTGAATGACAAGCGGGACCCGGCCTTCGCGGGGGTGACGAGCAAGGCTGCATGACCGAAAAGCCCTCCCCCTCGATGGGGGAGGGTAGGATGGGGGTGATGGTGCGCGATAAAGCCATGGGGTCAACGAGCGCAAAGGCTGCGCCCGGACGAGTCCTCACCCCCACCGCTGCGACTAGGCTCCTTCGTCGCCAAGTCTCGCTACCTCCCCCATCACGGGGGAGGGGGGCTGTTTTCGTGGGGCTACGCGCTCCGTTTTCGGGTCTAGCGCCGCGGACCCTTGGCGCGGGGGTCAGTCCAGGCGAAGGCGGTGTCTGCCACCGCGACATTGTACTGTTGGCCCGAGAGGCGGATGGTGGTGCGCTTGTTCTGCGAATCGAGCGCGACCCAGCCGACCAGCGACAGGCCGCCCGGCGCAGACGCGGTGCGGGTGAAGATCAACGTGATGACGCCATATTCGGGGCGCTTGGGATCGCGCACCTCGACGCTGACGACATTACGGTCGCCGGTCGGCACCACCTTGCCATAGCGGGTCAGGTCGCGATTGGGATCAAGCAGCGCGCCGAGCGGCGAGTTGCGAATCGGCCAGCGCTGCACCTGCTTGACCTGATAGTCGATCATGGTGAGTGCGCGGCCGTCGCTGACGATCAGCAGCTGCGCATCCTTCTGATATTCGAACCGGATTCGACCGGGCTGCTTGAGCGTCAGCGTGCCGGTCAGCGTCTGGCCGCTGCGGTCGGTCTGGGTGAAGCTGGCGCGCAGCGACTGCATCGCCTTGAGGTGCCGCGAGACCTGCGCGAGCTCGTCGCCCTGGGTCGCTGCCTGGCCGATAGCGGCGCTGGGCAGCGCGGCAGGCACAGCAAAAGCCGCGCTGGCGATCAGCACGGCGGAAATTGGTCTGAACATGGTCTTCAGCATCGGGATCAGGCTTCCATAAAGCGGAAAATACGCTGAAATCCCTGGTCCGTTGCGATTGAACCGGCGCTGAACTGCCGGTTCATCGCGGAGGGACCGACAAGATCACTTGATCTTGGCTTCCTTGAACTCGACGTGCTTGCGCGCGACGGGGTCATATTTGCGGAAGGTCATCTTTTCGGTGATGTTGCGCGGGTTCTTCTTGGTGACATAGAAGAAGCCGGTGCCTTCGGTGCTGACCAGGCGGATCTTGACGGTGGCTGGCTTGGCCATGACCTGTTCCTTCGGGTTAGATATTCGGGTTCGGGTGAGAGCCTGACACTGCCACCCGCGAGAATCACAAACACAAAGAGCGGCACATGCGGCCGCCCTTCAAACGCGAAGGCGGCCCATGCCGGATGGGCGATCGCTTGTCAAGCTGTGCGGCGGCCCCGGCCCCATCTCAGCGCCGCAAAAGGCGCTTACCCGAAAATTAACCGATGCATGCGAAACTTGCGCAGGACCAGCCTCTTGCAGGAGCGCATCGCCATGCAGCCGTTTTCGCCCTCTGACCCCGCGCAGGACCGGCTGAAACTCGCACGCCAGCAATTGCGCATGCAGGCCGGGCATATCCGCGCGCTCGCGCGCCGCGTCGCGCGCGCCGAACTGCAGCGCGAGCTCGGCAAGATGCGGCACATGGCAGAGGTCAACGCCCTGCCCTGTGTCAGCGACCTTGCTCATGGCCTCGAGCATCTGCTCGCCCAGGGCTGGAGCCGGACGATGGCGGCGCATTATCTCGACGCCATGGACGAGGCGATTGCGTGCGATTCGGGCGATGGCGAGATGCGCGCGGCAATGCTGGCCTCGATTGCGGTACGCGGCGTGCGCTGATCCGCGCTAACGTCGGCCGGAATGGAAGCCTTTCTCACCAGTTTGCTGCTGACCGCGATTGTCCAGACGGGAGACCGGTCGCAATTGCTGTGCGCTGCGCTGGGCCAGCGTTTTGCCCGGCCTGTGCCGCTGATCATCGGTGCCGTGCTGGCGAGCGGCGTGACGATGGCCATCGGCGCGCTCGGGGGTTTGGCGGTGGGTACCTGGATCAGTCTGGATGCGCTGCGGCTGTTCTACGCGCTGTCGCTGCTGTTTGCGGGGCTGGGAATGCTCGCCTGGCGCAGGCCTGTCGATACCCTGCCGGGCTGGCGCACGGGGCCGTTGCTGACGGCATGGCTGGGCCTTGCCATCCTGCAATTCGGCGACAAGGGCCAGTTCATCGTCGCCGCCACTGCGGCGCGAAGCCATGACTGGCTATGGCCGCTGATCGGCGGATGGCTGGGAACGGTGCTCGGTCTTGCCCCCGCCGTGATCTGGCAGGGTGAGTTGGCCAGATGGCCGCTGCGACCGGTGCGGCTGGGCGCGGGAGCGCTCATCACCGCCATAGGGGTCGGCCTCGCGCTTTCGGCCTTCGGACTGGTGTGACGCATCGGCAGGATCGATCAGGCTAAGCCGATATTTCGTCATGGGAATCGCGCAAAACCAACCTATGTTAGTCGCATCCGCAGCAAGAACAGGAGTGCGTCATGGGAAACAAGAAGGGCGACAATGCCGGCAAGGCACTGGCCGAGGCGATGAACGGCCTGCTGGCCGACGGCTTTGCGCTGTACCTCAAGACCAAGAATTTCCACTGGCATGTCGCGGGGCCGCATTTCCGTGAATATCATCTGCTGCTCGACGACCAGGCCGCGCAGATCCTGGGCATTACCGATGCGATTGCCGAACGGGTGCGCAAGAACGGCTTTCGCACGCTGACCTCGATCGGCGACATCGCGCGCCGCAGCTCGATTGCCGACAATGACAAGTCCGGCGTGTCGGCAGAGGCCATGCTCAAGGAACTGCGCGACGACAATCTCGCCTTTGTCGCCAAGCTGCGCGAGGTCAAGGAACTCGCGGGCCAGGCGGGCGACAACGCGACCGACGGCATTGTCGACGACTGGACCGATCAGGCGCAGGAGCGCGCCTGGTTCCTCACGGAGACGCTGGGCAAATAAGCAGAGACGGTCGTCTCTCCTGCCTCCAATCCCCCGAATTCAGGGGGATTGGAGGTAATCTGAAGCCGTTTCTGTAACAAAATGTGTCAAAGCGGCAACAGCTTGCCATAATCGGAACCGATTTGAACAGGTTGCGTTGCCTTTCGCCAAGCGGCGGCTAATTTCCCGGGTCAACAAACACGTTGAGCAGGGGAATTTCATGACCTTCAAGACCTCTCACCTTCACAAGGCGATCCTGGGTGGCTCGGCAGCAACGGCGATGGCCGTTGCGCTGGCATCGGCCCCGGCGCTGGCCATCGTTCCGAACAACAACCAGACGCCGACCCAGATCATCGACAATGCAGGCGGCGTGAACGGCGTCGGCATGTTCTTCCGCAACGACGGTTTCGTCTGCACCGGCACGCTGATCAACCCGCGCACCGTGCTTTTCGCGGCGCACTGCGTCAACGATCGCCTGCAGACCGATTACAGCAGCATCGACGGCACCGTCCCGGCCGCTTTCTCGTTCAATGTCGATGCGCGTCCCGGTTTCCAGAACTGGGCGGCCAACGCCTTCCGCTCGAACACCGCGCTGAACGTGTTCAACATCAGCCAGATCCAGTATGATCCGCGCTCGCTGCTCAACCCGCAGGCACTCGGTTTTCTCGAGGCCGATATCGCGCTCGCGACGCTCGATACGCCTGCCGCCAAGATCCCGACCTGGGCGCTGCTGTTCTCGCCGCTGCCCACGCCGACCTCGATCGATCCGGTGCGCGGAACCGGCTATCACGTCAACATCACCGGCTATGGTCGTTCGGGCAGCGGCACCGCCGGCGCCACCCAGGGCGTCGATTTCCGTCGCCGTGCCGCAGAAAACATGCTGGGCGCGCTGGCATCGCTCGATGACCGCGACGACTTCATCTTCGGCCCCGCCCTGCCGGGTGACCCCGCGCTGGGCCAGAACCTCTACAGCCTCGACTTTGACGATCCGCGTCGCGGCACGCCCGCAGCCAGCGTGTTCGACTTCAACCTGTTCCGCGATGACGCGCTGGCGCGTGAAGGCACCACGGCGGGCGGCGACTCGGGCGGTCCGCTGATCCTCGACGCGGCCAACAACACGCTGTCGACCAAGAACCTGCAGATCGGCGTTCTCTCGGGCGGCAGCCGTTTCTTCGGCGCGCAGCCGTTCAGCACTTATGGTACCTCGAGCTTCTACCAGCCGTTGTATCTGTTCTGGGATTATATCGCCGCGACCAACCCCTATCGCTATGTCACCGCCAATGCCGGTAACGGCAACTGGGAAGACGCGAGCCGCTGGGTGACGACGCTCGATCCGAACTACAACATCATCAACGCCGCTGGCCAGGTGGTCAACGGCATCCCGACCGGTCTGGGTCAGGGCATCAATGGCGGAGACCCCGATTTCGGACAGGTCTGTATCCAGGGTCTGGGTCTGAACGAGTGTCGCGATCTGGCGACCAAGCAGGATTTCACCCCGCCCGCCCGCACCAGCGATGGCGCTGCCGTCGTCTCGGGCATCGGCCGGGCTGACCTTGGCGATCAGCTCAGCGGCGGTGCAGAGCAGGTTGCATTGAATGGCGCTGTCGGCACCGGAACGGCGGCAACGGCAGCCGTCGCCTCGACCGAGGCTGCACCTGCGGCTGCTGTCACCACGCTGACCCGTGCGGACATGATCAACTCGCTCGGCTCTGGTGATAATGCCGTTGCCGGTCTGCAGAACCAGCTCGCCACCGCCGATCTCGGCACGCCGCTCAGCCCTGCCGCCAGCGCGGAAAGCCTGGCTGCACTGCAGAAGCTGGCCGAGGAAGCGCAGCGCAATGGCAGCGGCGTGTTCCGGACAGGGCCGCTGCCCACCGCGACGCTGGCCAATGGCCTGCCGGGTGCGACCGGCTTCGTGCCCAACAACGTCAACCCCAACAACCGCGCGGGCACGCCCGGTCGCTATTTTGACGTGACCCTGGGGGCGGCCGGCACCACCACGCTGTCGAGCGTCGTCACCATCGACCGTCTGACGGTTGCAGGAACGGCAGGGCTCAACGTGGCCGCTGCGGGCAACCTCACCAGCCTGATCGACGTCACCCAGACGGGCGGCAGCGTCAACGTCAACGGTCGTCTGCGTTCGGTCGGTGACTATACGCTGGCGGCGGGTCTGCTGACCGGCACCGGAACCATCCAGGCACCGTTCCTCACCAGCATCATGGGCACGATCGCACCGGGCGGCGTGGGCAGCATCGGTACGCTGACCATCGATGGCAGCGCGGTCCTCTCCTCGGCGACGCAGTTCGCTGTCGATGTCGGCAATGGCGCTTCGGATCGTCTGGCCGTCACCGGCGATGCCAGCCTGGGTGGCCGCGTGATCGTCTCGCCGGTGGCCGGTTACACGATCAAGAATGGCGACACCTATCGCATCGTCACCACCGGTGGCCGCATCTCGGCGGCGTTCAACTCGGCCGCTCCGATCAGCGCAATCCTGACGCCGGTGCTGACCACCAGCGCCAATGCCGTCGACATGCGTATCACCGCAGGCCTGTATCGCAACGTGATCGCACGCGGATCGCT
>CAXRCQ010000166.1:0-7466 GCA_964228845.1 Blastomonas sp. | reverse complement strand
CCCCCCTCCGTTTGTCCCGAGCGAAGTCGAGGGACGCAAGCGCTACCCTTCCATCGCCCGCGCCACCGCCAGAAACTCGTCCACGCTCAGCGTTTCCGCCCGTCGCGCCGGATCGATGCCCACGGCTTCCAGCGCCGCGAGTGCGCCGGGCACGCCCTTGAGGCTCTGGCGAAGCATCTTGCGCCGCTGCCCGAAGGCTGCTGCCGTCAATGCCTCGAGCCGCGCCGCCCTGATCCCTTCGGGCATGGCCGCCGGGGTCAGATGCACGATCGCCGACATTACCTTGGGCGGCGGGGTGAAGGCGCTGCGGTGTACCTTCATCGCCATCCGCGCATGGCATCGCCACTGGCTGAGGATTGCCAGCCTGCCATAGGCATCGCTGTCGGGCGCGGCGACGATGCGATCTGCGACCTCGCGCTGGAACATCAGGGTGAGCGACAGCCATTGCGGCGGCCAGTCCTGGCCGCTCAGCCAACCGATCAGCAGCGCGGTACCGACATTATAGGGGAGGTTCGAGGCAATGTGGCATGGACCGGGCATGACCTTCGCCAGCGGCAGTTCGAGCGCGTCGCCCTCGATGACCTTGAGCTGGCCGGGAAAGGCATCAGCCAGTTCGGCCAGTGCTGGCAGGCAGCGTCGGTCGCGCTCGATCGCGGTGACATTGCCGCCTGCGCGCAGCAGCGCACGCGTCAGCCCGCCAGGACCGGGGCCGATCTCGAGCACATCCTGACCGTCCAGATCGCCTGGCACGGCCGCGATCCGGTCGAGCAACTGCTCGTCGAGCAGGAAATTCTGCCCCAGCGCCTTGCTCGCGGCGAGCCCGTGGCGCGCGATCACCTCGCGCAGCGGGGGCAGGGCGGTGACCGGCGCGCGCATCAGCCCTCGTATGACTGGCGGTGGGTCCAGGCCGCGCCTGCCATGCGGATCGCGGCGATCATCGAGCGCGGGCTGGCGAGCCCCTTGCCGGCAATGTCGAAAGCCGTGCCATGATCGGGCGATGTCCGCACGATCGGCAGGCCCAGCGTCATGTTCACGGCGTCGTCGAAGTGCAGCGCCTTGACCGGGATCAGCGCCTGATCGTGATACTGGCACAGGGCCACATCGTAACGCGCGCGTGCAGCCGCATGGAACATCGTGTCGGCAGGCAGCGGGCCGGAAACCAGAAAGCCTTCCTCGCGCAGCAAGTCGATCGCGGGCTGGATGAGCTCGATTTCCTCGCGCCCCATGCTGCCCTGCTCGCCGGCATGCGGATTCAGCCCGGCAATGGCGAGGCGCGGGCGCTCGATGCCGAAATTGCGCGCCATCCCCTTGGCTGCGGCGCGCGCGCGATTGACGATCAGCTCGGTCGATAGCGCGGCAGGCACATCGGCAATTCCGATATGCACGGTGATCGGGACGACGCGCAGCTCCGGCCCTGCCAGCAGCATCGCGACATTCTGGCGCGAAACGCCACAGGCCTCGGCGATGAACTCGGTCTGGCCCGGAAAGTTGAAACCGACCTTTTGCAGCTGGATCTTGGAAATCGGACCCGTCACGATGCCGCAAGTCGTGCCCGATCGCGCCAGCCCGACGCCCATTTCCAGCGCCTGCAACGCGCAGCGTGCGCCATCCAGATCAGGCTCGCCAGGAACGACGGTGCCGCTGTCGATCACCGGCAGCACGGGCAGGGCCGATGCAAAGACATCGCAGGCTTCGGCAGGGTCACCGATGATCTTGACCGGACCGCTCCACACGGCCTCGAAGGCACGCGGATCGCCTACCGCAAAGAATGGCGTGAGACCCTCTGCCTCGCGCATGTCCCAGCTTTTGCCGATGATTTCCGGGCCGATACCGGCAGGGTCACCGGCCGATATGGCCAGCAAATGCGTCACGCGAGGCACCGACCCGGGTGCATCAGTTATACTCGATCACGGCGTCGCGGCGAAGGTCGCGCAGGTAGATTTGCGCGCGGCGGTTGACCTTTTCCTCTTCCATGTTCGCCATCAGCTGTTCGGGGCTGGGACCGCCATCGGCAGCAGGATCGTCGCGGCCGCACAGCACCAGCACGCGCACGCCGTCCTTGACCGAGCCGAAAGGCTGGGTGGCTTCACCCACCGACAGCGCGATCAGCGTGTCTTGCAGCGGGGCGGGCAGTTCGCGCACGGGGACCTGGTCGTTGTTGGTGACGGTAGCACCCAGCCGCTTGGCAACCTCGTCCGCCGCACCGCAGCCCTTGATCTGACGCGTGGCCGTCGCGAACTCGGAGGCACGGCGCGTGGCTTCAGCCTCGGACGTGCCCGGCGGGAAGGCAATGGCGAGCTGCTTGAGACCGAGCAGCGCATCACGCGGATTCGCGGTGAGGATCTGGCGCTTGTCGATCAGATAGATCAGCGAAAAGCCACCGGGAATCTCGATCGGGCCGGCGAGCTGGCCGACCTGCATGTCGCGCGCGACTGCACCGAGCGCGGGCGGAAGCTGACCGAGCTGGATCCAGCCCAGATCGCCGCCCACCGCAGCGGTCGACGCTTCGGAGAACTGGCGCGCATAGGCAACGAACGATCCGCCCTGCTGAAGCTGCTGCACGATCTGCCCGGCGTTCCGAGCCACCTCGGCGCGGTTCTGCGAGTTGGCCGAGAGATAGATTTCGCCGATGCGATATTCCTCGGTGCCCTTGTTCGCCTTCAGCCGCTCGATGACTTCCTTCACCTCTTCTTCGGAGACGTTGATGAACGGGGTGACATTGCGGCCGAGCAGGCGCTGCCAGGCGAGTTCGCCGCGAATCTGGCGCTTGAGCGAGCGCGGCGACGAGCCGATACTGGCGAGATACTTGTCGAGCGCGCTGGTGTCGCGGCGGAAATTCTGCTGCGCAACCTGCGCATAGGTGCGCTCGACCTGATTTTCGTCGACCTTGATGTCGTTTGCCGCCGCTTCCTGGATCTGCAGCGTTTCATCGATCAGATTGCGCAGGACCTGCAGCCGCAGACGCTGGCGTTCCTCGTCGGAGACCGGGGCGTCGTTGGCAGCAAGGATCAGCGCCACACGCTCGTCGATATCGGTTCCGGTGATGATCTCGCTGTTGACGATCGCGGTGGCGCGGCGGACATTCGGGTCCTGCTTGCCAAAGATCGTCAGCCCCTCGGGCACGTTCAGCGCCGTGTCGGGCATGGCGGAATCATCCTGCACCATCTGCGCGACAACGGGAAGTGCAAGGCCCGCCATCAGCGTCATGGCCAGCGTGGTCCGGGCCAGCTTGCGGGTGCGGATCGCGAAAGTGTTCAGTACGTGCAAGCTCATATCTTCCTGATTGGGACAAAGCGACCCCTTGCCCAAAATCGGCTTAACCGTGGCTGAGCGAGGCGCTGAATATCGCCTTTGCTATCAAAAGCCAAGGTTGCGCAAGGCGACACGCAACAGAAAGGTGTCGCCGCGCTGGGCATCGCCCACGGGGATGTAATCGCGCCGCCAGGTGATGCCGAGTTCGAGGCAGTCGTCCTCATATGCCACGCCCAGCCGGGTGCGGATCGGCTGGAAGCCGTCCGATTGCAGCCGGGGGTCTTCCTCGCGATTGCTGAGATCGAACACGCCGGCACCGACCACCGACCAGTAACGCGCGACGCGTACCCGGCCCGCAACGCGCAATTCCTCGCGATCCTGCAGGTCCTCGATTTCCGGGCCGATGTCGCGGTTGAGGCGCAGATAGCCGATCTGGGCATAGGTCTGGCGCCCTCCCACGGTTACGTCGACCTCATTGCGGCGCACCGCGAGGTTGTCCTTGTCGAGCCGGAAGCGGTGGGTGTAGCGGATGAAATTGCGAAGCTTGAGGTCGAACCGCCCCACCACGTCGGAGGTGCGATTGCCCAGACCCGTGCCTTCGGGGAGGAAATCCCGCTCGTCGTCGAAGCGATAGCTCTGGCCGACGACCGCGTTGATCTGCATCCCGGGGCGCTGCAACGACCATTCCACGCCATAGACGACGCGCACGCCCTCTTCGAGACGATCATAGCCGGGCAGGCGATTGAGCGAGAACAGGTTGCTGTCCTCGAGCTCGATGGCGCGCGAATCCTCGTTAGGCAATTCCAGATTGCCGGTGGTGGGCGTTGCGACCACCTGCACGCGCGGGCTGAGCACCTGGGTGCCGCCAAAGGCTTCGCCAACGAAAGGCCAGCGCAAATCGGCAGCGATGGAGCCGCTGGCGCGCGCCTGGAGCCCGGATTCGCCGCGATAGATCAGCGTGTTGGTCAGCGCGTTGTCGCTGCTGTTATAGACATCGCCGCGGGCAAGCGCGGTCAGTGTGAATTCCTGACCGAGGCTGGTCAGGCGGCGCAAGTCCCAGCGTGCCTGGGCAAAGGCGCGTTGCGTGTCCTGGCCCGATGACCGACCGATGGCCAGCGTATTGAGCTGGAACTCCACCTTGCCGCCGGCGATCTGTTCGGGAAGGCGGTAGCGCCAGTCAACCACCGGCAGCGCGACGGGGACCTGGCCTTGCGGGTCGTTGACCCGCAGCGTCTGCGTTGCCCATCCGGCAAGCGAGAAATAGCTGTTCGGGCCTATGCGCTCGGCTTCGATCGTCGAGCGCAGGCGGTCGTCGCGGCTGACATCGTACCGGCGCAGGAAGGTGCGGTCGGTGACGACGCGGATCGATCCGCCGATGCTCCAGGCCTCGTTGAGCTGAAACCGTCCGGTCGCATCGAAATAGCCGCGAAAATCATTCTGGCTGTTTGGCGCGACATTGCCCGCGCCGACGGGAATGCGCGATCCTGCCGTGGCATAGCCGGTGATCTGATAGGCGCCGCGATCGGTAAGCGCGCGATAGGTCGCATTCACCATCGGCAGCGCCTCGGTGAAGACCGACCCGGTCACCGTCAGGTCGCGATTCGGCGCGAGGCTGATATAATAAGGCAGGCTGAGCTGAACGCCATTGGCCTGGCTGAAGCGGATATCGGGAACCAGGATGCCCGAGCCGCTGCCTTCGCCCACCGGATGGCTGAGGCCCGGCATCGGGATGACCGGCAAGCCGAACAGCTCGAGCCGCGCGCCATCATAGCGAACGCGCTTTTCGGCGGGATTGTACACGACCTTGATCGCGCGCAGCTGCCAGCTGGGGCGCTTGGGCTTGCCGGTCGGCGTCTCGACCAGGCAGGCCGAATAAGCGGCGTTTTCCAGCGTGATGACGCCATCGTCCCGTATCCCGCGGGTCGCCACCATGCGGCCGCCAGCCTCGAGCACGACAAGGATGTTCTCGATCACGCCATCGCGGATCGATTCGGTCAGCTCGATCGAATCGCCATAGAGCCTGTTGCCCTCTGCATCGGTGATCTGGACGCCGCCATTGGCGCGGACTTCGCCCGACTTGCGATCCCAGGTCACGCTGTCGGCGACCAGCGACTGATCGGCGCGAACCAGCAGCACGTCGCCGGTCGCGGTCACGACATCGGCATTGCTGTCATAATCGAGCCGGTCGGCGGTGAATTCGATAACCTGTTGTTCCTCGCCCGCAGCGCCAGGTGCCGATGCCACCTGGTCATCCGAATACTGGACGATGTCCTTGCGCGTGAAGGTCAGGTTTTCACCCAGCAGATAGCTGGTACGGGTGCAGACCGGTTGCGCATTGCCCTGATCGGCGGCGAGCGCGGGGACCGCTTGCGCTGCGAGCAGCGCCGATCCCAGCATCAAACCTGTCCGTGAAATGCGCAAGCCAGCCATCCGTTGATCCGTGGCATGGCCCTGGCTTCCGAGAATCGCGGGCCGGGCACATGCCAGAACCGCGCCTATTGCATCGCACAAGCGCGAGCGCAAACCGCTTTCGATGGTCCGTGCGAGGCTGCGGCAAATGCTGGCAAACAAAACGAACCTGTCCTATCGCTTGCATGCGCCGCCGCGCCACCAATATGGCGGGGCAGAACCCTGTCGCCTTTTCAAGCTCAGCAGGCATAGGCCCGACATGGTTCACAATCGATTAACCGGCCGACCGGCCCGCCTTTCGGGGACCCTTGATGAACATTGTTTTCGACGCTTCCGCAGATACTTACGCCCTCATCGCCTATCCGGTCGCCAAGGATGAGCTGTCCAGCCTCACGCTGCCGCTCGAGTCCGGTGCGGTGGTGGTCGAGGGCGCGAAGGCGGCGCGGTTCGAAGGCGGCGCGGGCGAGGTATTCGACATTTTCGTGAGCCAGGGCGGCAAGACTCTGCGTATCGCGCTAGTCGGCACCGGCGGCCAGTCGCGTACCGATCTGGAGCGCGCGGGCGGCCAGCTTGTGGCAAAATATCAGCGCTCGGGCGTGGAGTCGCTCGGCGTCGATCTGGGGCTGGGTGCGCTGGCGCACAATCGCGAAGGCGCGAGCCAGTTCCTGTTCGGCGCGCAATTGCGCAGCTGGGCGCATGACCAGTACCGCACCAAGCTGACTGCCAAGCAGAAGGTGAGCCTGGGCGAGATCGGCGTCATCAACGGTCCTGCGGGCCTCGGCGCGATCTGGAGCGACCAGGCTGCGATCGCCCAAGGCGTCGCGTTCACCCGCGAACTGGTGACCGAGCCGGCCAATGTCATCTACCCCGAAAGTTTCGTCGAGCGCTGCAAGCATCTGGAATCGCTGGGTGTGGAGATCACCGTCCTGGGCCAGGAGGACATGGAGAAGCTCGGCATGGGCGCGCTGCTCGGTGTAGCCCAGGGCTCGGTCCGCCCGCCGCGGCTGATCGCGATGCGCTGGAACGGCACCGGCGATGCCAAGGCCAGGCCGGTGGTGCTGGTGGGCAAGGGCGTGACCTTCGACACCGGCGGCATCTCGATCAAGCCTGCGGCCGGCATGGAGGACATGAAATGGGACATGGGCGGGGCTGGGGCCGTGGCCGGCACGATGAAGGCGCTCGCCGGTCGCAAGGCCAAGGCGCATGTTGTCGGCATTTGCGGGCTCGTCGAGAACATGCCCGATGGCAACGCCCAGCGCCCCGGCGACGTGGTGACCAGCATGTCCGGCCAGACCATCGAGGTCATCAACACAGATGCCGAAGGTCGGCTGGTGCTGTGCGATATTTTGCACTGGGCGCAGGAGAATTTCGAGCCCGAATATGTCGTCGATCTGGCAACGCTGACCGGCGCGATCATCATCTCGCTGGCCGATCAGCATGCAGGCCTGTTCAGTAATGACGATGGCCTGGCCGAAAAGCTGACAGCAGCGGGCAAGCTTGCGGGCGATCCGCTCTGGCGCTTCCCGCTGAGCAAGGCCTATGACCGGATGATCGACAGCCCGATCGCCGACATGAAGAATGTCGGTGCCAAAGGCGGCGGTTCGATCACTGCGGCGCAGTTCCTGCAGCGCTTCATCAAGCCAGGCGTGAAATGGGCGCATCTCGATATTGCGGGCATGGTCTGGGCGGACAAGCCCGGCCCGGTCTGGGACAAGGGGGCGACCGGCTATGGTGTTCGTCGTCTGAATCAGTGGATTGCAGACACTTTCGAGAATTGATCTTAACCTGTCCCCTCCCGCTTGCGG
>CAXRCQ010000165.1:0-9850 GCA_964228845.1 Blastomonas sp. | reverse complement strand
CCTGCAGCGCATCCTCGAGGTTGAGCAGGCAGAGATAGTTCTCGCGCCCCTTGCGGATGACCACGCGCTTGCGGAACTCGGCCTCGCCCGCATAGATGCGCTCGGTCTCGCGCGAAAGCTGGCGTTGCAGCGCCTTGGTATAGGTCGAAATCCACACCGTGCCCCCCGCTGTGTGCGACCAGAGCGAGGCGGGGGCGAGATAGCCGAGCGTCTTGCCGATGCCGGTGCCCGCTTCGGCGAGCAGCATATGCGGTTCGGCGCGCTTCTCGCGCGGGGCGAAGATGTGGCTGGCGGTGCGCGCGAACTGGCGCTGGCCTTCGCGGCGTTCGGCACCGGCGCCGGTCAGCGCTTCCAACTGCGCCTCGGCATCATTCTCCGCCAGCGTGATCTGGCGCGGCTGCGGGCGAGGGGCCTGCTCCTCCCATTCGGGCAGGCGCGAGAACAGCCAGCGCTCGGCCTTTTCGGGCTGCTGGAGATGGCGCGAGGCGACGCCCGCCCAGGGCCAGCGCAGCCGCGCGAGCGCCTGCAACCCGGTCCATGCGCCTTCGCGCTGCGGCCAGTCGGGCCGTTCGAGCGTCGCGATCAGCGCCTCGGCGGCGGAATGCAGCAGCGCAGGGATGGCGGATTCGGGGAACTGGTCATGACCCGATCCCCCGCGCAGGCGGGGGCCCATCTCCGGAAGCTTGCGGCCGGAGCCATCGGCCATGGGATCGACGGGGTTCGCGTCTGCTCGTGCTCCTTCACCACCTCCGCTCAATCCCGGCAGCTCGGGAGATGGCCCCCCGCCTGCGCGGGGGACCGGCGGGGTGGGGAGAGGGAGCTTCAATGCGCGCACCAATCCCATCGGCGTCGGCACCATGAACTGCGCGGGGTGGACGAAGGCGAACAGCTCGAGCAGGTCGAGCCCGGAAAGCTCGGGATAGCCGAGCCGCTGCGCCACCAGCGGCGCGTTGAGCAGGATCAGCGGCGTCTCGGCCGCGCGGGCAATCGCCTCGCCCTTGGCGATGCGCACCGCAGGCTCGCCGGGATGCGCGAACCAGATCGCGCTATGGCTTGCATGCAGGGCTGGAAAGTTTAGGGAAGCGATCATTATCCGCCCTTATGGCGACATCGGAACGAAAAGGAAACACGTGTGAGCGCGTATCGCGAAGCTGCAATGCGATCCAAGGCATGGCCGTTCGAGGAAGCGCGCAAGCTGCTGAAACGCTATCCCAATGGCAAGCCCGGTGCCCAGGGGCCGATGCTGTTCGAGACCGGCTATGGTCCGTCGGGTCTGCCGCATATCGGCACATTCCAGGAGGTGTTCCGCACCACGCTGGTGCGCCGCGCGTACGAGACGCTGACCGACGGCGCGCCGACGCGGCTGGTGGCGTTCAGCGACGACATGGACGGCCTCCGCAAGGTGCCCGACAATGTGCCCAATCCGGAGATGCTGCGCCAGCATCTGGGCAAGCCGCTGACCCAGATCCCCGATCCGTTCGGCAAGTTCGAAAGTTTCGCGCATCACAACAACGCGATGCTGCGCGCGTTTCTCGATCAGTTCGGGTTCGACTACGAGTTCGTCTCCTCGACCGAGCGTTACAAGAGCGGCGCGTTCGACGAGGCGCTGCGCGGCGTGCTGCGCAACTATCAGGCGATCCTCGATATCATGCTGCCGACGCTGCGCGCCGAACGGGCCGCGACCTATTCGCCGATCATGCCGATCAGCGCGAAGTCGGGCGTGGTGCTGCAGGTGCCGGTCGAGGTGGTCGATGCCGAGGCCGGGATCGTGCGCTTTGTCGACGAGGGCGAGACGATCGAGCAATCGGTGCTGTCGGGCGGTGCGAAGCTGCAATGGAAGGTCGACTGGGCGATGCGCTGGGTGGCGCTGGGCGTCGATTACGAGATGTACGGCAAGGACCTGACCGATAGCGGCGTGCAATCGGGCAAGATCGCGCGCGTGCTCGGCGGCCAGAAGCCCGAGGGCATGATCTACGAGATGTTCCTCGACGAAAAGGGCGAGAAGATCTCCAAGTCCAAGGGCAACGGCCTGTCGATCGAGGAATGGCTGCGCTATGGCAGCGAGAACAGCCTCGCCTTCTACATCTTCCGCGAACCCAAGGCGGCCAATCAGCTGCATCTGGGCGTGATCCCGCGTGCGGTGGACGAATATTTCCAGTTCCGCGACAACTGGCACGGCCAGGATGCCGACAAGCGCCTCGGCAACCCGGCGCACCATATCCATGCGGGCGACGTTCCTGCGGGCAGCCCGCCGGTCAGCTTCGGCCTGCTGCTCAATGTCGTCAGCCTGCCGGGCATGGACGACAAGGACCTGGTCTGGGGCTTCGTGCAGAAATATGCGCCCGGCGTCTCGCCCGAAACGCATCCCGAGCTGGACGGGCTGATCGAGAATGCGGTCAACTATGGCCGCGACTTCATCGCGCCGACGCTCAAGCGCCGCTGGCCCGAAGGGAAGGAAGTCGATGCGCTCACCCGGCTCGACAACGAACTGACCGAGCTGCCCGAAAACGCATCGGCAGAGGACATCCAGAACATCGTCTATGCCATCGGCAAGGACGAGGCCTACGGCTTCGGCAACCTGCGCGACTGGTTCAGGGCGCTGTACGAGACGCTGCTGGGCAGCGAGCAGGGCCCGCGCATGGGCAGCTTCATCGCGCTGTACGGCATCGCCAATACCCGCAAGCTGATTGCGGAGGCTCTGGGTCGCACTGGAGATGCTGCATGAAAACATGGATCGTGACCGCGCTTGGCTTGGCTCTGGCGACCTCGCCGGTGCTGGCGCAGCCGCAATTTGCCGGCGGCAACCGCCCGGTGATGCTCAAGGCCGATGACGGGCTCGACCCGTGCAGCCTGGGCGTGATCGCCGGCGCGGGCGAGGGCGCGATCATGGTCTTTCCGGGCGACAGCACCGATCTCGATGCCGCCGACTATCTTCCCGACGGCCAGCAGGTCTGGATGTGCGATGGCGATGGCGATGGCGACATGATCGGCATCGTCTACAGCGCCGATCCCGACAAGGATTGCGAGCTTGGCTCCCCCGTCAGCGAGGACCGGCCCTATCTCGGCCCGTGCGATTGGGGCTGGGTGAAGGGCGAATGGGTGCAGGTTCTCGCGGGATGACCGTCATCGCCGCGCGTCTGTATCGCGATGGCGAGCGGGTGCGCGACATCGACCTGAGCCAGCCGCTGCCCGCGCTCGACGATCCGGCGGACCTGCTGTGGATCGGGCTGCACGAGCCGAGCGAGGCCGAGCTGATGCCGATCCAGTCGCAGCTGGGGCTGCACCCGCTGGCGGTGGAGGATGCGCTCGACCGGCGGCACCTGCCCAAGATCGAGCCCTATGGCGAGCATCTGTTCGCGGTCGCGCGCACCGTCCATCTCGACGAGAGCGACAGCAATACCGCGATCACCTATGGCAATACCGCGATCTTCATGGGGCGGCAGTTCATCGTCACCGTGCGCCACGGATCGCTGCGCGACCATGGTCCGATCCGCCACAAGCTCGAGGCGACGCCGCGGCTGCTCAAGCGCGGACCCGATTTCGTGCTGCACGCGATCCTCGATTTCATCGTCGACGGCTATCTCGAGGTGATCGACGCGCTCGAGGACAAGGTGCTGGGCATCGAGGACCGCTCGCTCGACGCCTTTCTCGACCGCGAGGAGACCGCGCAGCTCTTCTCGCTGCGCCGCGACCTGTTCCGGCTGCAGCGCGTGCTGAGCCCGATGCAGGATGTCGCCAATCGCTGCATGCATCTCGAGCTGCCGCAGATCGATGCCGACATCCACCCCTATTTCCGCGACCTGCACGACCATGTCCGCCGCGCCGATTATCGCGTCGCGGGGCTGCGCGACACGCTGACCTCGGTGATCGAGACCAGCGGGTTGCTCGAGCAGCAGCGCCAGGGCGTCATCACCCGCCAGCTCGCTGCCTGGGCTGCGATCCTGGCGGTACCGACCGCGATTGCCGGAATTTACGGCATGAATTTCAAGTACATGCCCGAGCTGGAATGGCGGCACGGCTATTTTCTGGTGGTGGGGCTGATGGTGACGATCTGCATCGGCCTGTACCTGCGCTTCAAATGGGCGAAATGGCTCTAGGGAACGGGTTTGCGCCGCGTCCGTAGGAAAGGGGAAACCCCCAAAACGGAGAATATCCCATGAGCCTTCCCGATCTTTCCGGTCGCAAGATCTGCATCCTCGCCACCCATGGCTTCGAACAGTCCGAGCTTTTCCAGCCGCGCGACGACCTCAAGGGCGCCGGTGCCGATGTCACCATCGTTTCGCCCGAAAGCGGCGAGATCAAGGGCTGGCAGGGTGACGACTGGGGCAAGAGCGTCGGCGTCGACATGGCGCTTTCGGATGCGCGCGCCGAGGATTTCGATGCGCTGGTGCTGCCCGGCGGCCAGATCAACCCCGATCTGTTGCGCGTCAATGACGAGGCGGTGGCGCTGATCAAGGCCTTTGCCGATGCGGGCAAGCCGGTCGCCGCCGTGTGTCATGCGCCGTGGCTGCTGGTCGAGGCGGGCCTTGCCAAGGGCAAGACGATGACCTGCTACAAGTCGATCGTCACCGACCTCAAGAATGCCGGTGCGAATTTTGTCGATCAGGAAGTGGCGGTGGATGGCCAGTTCATCACCAGCCGCTGCCCCGACGATCTGCCCGCTTTCGGCAAGGCGATTGCCGAGATGGTCAGCGAAAAGGCCGACGCCGAAATGGCATGATCCTGTTGCTCAGGCGGCGGGTCGGACGACCTGCCGCATGACGGCTGCATAGCCGGGCGCGATGGTCATCCGCCCGGCATGCCCTGCCTCCACCAGCATGCGGTGCGCGCGCGGCAGATGATAGCAGGGCACGCCCATGAACAGGTGGTGCTCGCTGTGGAAATTCACCCAATAGGGCGCGACCGTCGCGCGCTCGAGCCAGTTGGCGTGCGTGGTGCGCGCATGCGTGAACGGGTCCTCGCTGCCCGTGGTCGTGCAGGCATGTTCGGCGATGTTGCGGATGCGCAAGTAGAGCTGGAACGTCGTCGCCAGCGCGATCAGCCAGATCAGGTACGGTAGCGCGCCGAGCCCCGTGGCGAACGAAAGCGCAAGCAGTACGAGCTGCGCGGCGAGGAAGCGCAGCGTCACCTTGCCGATGAACAGGTTCTGCTCTTTCGCGCCCGGCCCGAAGCCCCTGAGCGCCATTACCAGTTGCGCACCGCGCTGCTTGATGAAGGTCTGGCCGGTCAGGTCGCGGAACACCTTGCGCATCAGGCTGGCGCGCGTGGTGGGGAAGGGCGCGGAGAGCGACAGGTCCGGGTCCTCCGGCTGCTGCGTGTAGCGATGGTGCGTCAGGTGATAGGTGCGATAGGCGTGCAGATCGGTGCCCATCGGAACGCCGGTCACCCATTGGCCCACCCAGTTGTTCACCGCGCGGTTGGGGTGGAGCAGACCATGCGCGCCCTCGTGCATCAGGATCGCGAGCCCGAGTTGCCGCCCGCCGATCAGCACGATGGCGATGATCCAGGCCCACCAGGTGCCGAGCCAGGCTGCGCCCCAGGCGAGCGCGATGATCGTGATCCAGGCATGCGCGACCAGCGCCAGGCCTTTCCAGCGCGACACCGCGGTAAGGTCGCGAAACGCGTCGCGCCCGAAGATCTGCGATGGATTGGCGGCCTTGACCAGCGCCATGATGCTCTCCCGATGCGCTTGCTGCGCTTTACGTTTGCGTCAGTCTAGCATTGCTCGAGCAGCACGCCAACTCTGTCATTCCCGCGGTCGCGGAAATAACGAAAAGGGTTGAACTGCGCGCGGTTGGTCTGAAAAGCTGTGAGCATGTCGCAGCGTCTCCACCCGCATCCCGATTTGCCCGCACCCGATGGCGTCGCCTTGTCGGCCAATTGGTCCTCATCCGGGGACCAGACGCTCACCATCGCCTACAACGTCACCGACCCCGGTTCCCGCATCCTCTGGCCCGCCCCCGCAAAGGGTCGCAGCGATGGCCTGTGGCAGCACACATGCTTCGAGGCATTCATCGGGTCGACCGCCGGTCCCGCCTATGCCGAGTTCAACTTCGCCATCTCGGGTGCCTGGGCGGCTTATGCTTTCGACAACTACCGGCTCGGCATGCGCGACCTTGCCGTACCCGACGATTCGCAGATCATGGGCGCAGATGGGCGGTGGACGGCAGTGATCCCGATTGCCGGGCTGGACGCGCTGCTCGGCCCCGCGCCCTGGCGGCTGGCGGTCACCGCCGTGATCGAGGCCACCGACGGAGCCAAGAGCTACTGGTCGCTCGCGCATCCGCCGGGCAAGCCCGATTTTCACCACCCGGATTGTTTTGCCGCGCGGCTGGGCTAAAGAACCTGCCACCCCTTTATCAGCGCGAGGCCCCCATGCTCTTCGGTATCGATCGTCTTCTGGCAGAACCCGAGCTGCGCGCGCCGCTCAAGGGTCGCCGCGTCGCGCTGCTCGCGCATCCCGCGTCGGTCACCGCCGATCTCGTGCATTCGCTCGATGCGCTCGC
This sequence comes from Blastomonas sp., assembly GCA_964228845.1. Lineage (GTDB taxonomy): Bacteria > Pseudomonadota > Alphaproteobacteria > Sphingomonadales > Sphingomonadaceae > Blastomonas. Next base: position 3,344 of record CAXRCQ010000165.1, on the reverse strand, counting down.
GGCGCTTGAGGACATCAACCTCACTGCCGCTTTCGGGCCGCAGCATGGCCTGCGCGGCGACCAGCAGGACAATATGGTCGAAAGCCCGGATTTCACCGATCCGGTGCACGGCATCCCGGTGTTCAGCCTGTATGGCGAGGTGCGCCGCCCCACGGGCCAGATGCTGAGCACCTTCGACGTCATCCTGATCGACCTGCAGGACCTGGGCTGCCGCATCTACACCTTTGTCACGACCCTGCTCTACATTCTCGAGGCCGCAGCCGAGCACGGCAAGTCGGTCTGGGTGCTCGATAGGCCCAATCCCGCAGGCCGTCCGGTCGAGGGGCTTACGCTGCGCGAAGGCTGGGAGAGCTTTGTCGGGGCAGGACCGATGCCGATGCGCCACGGGCTGACGCTGGGCGAGATGGGCTATTGGTTCATCCGGCATTACGGGCTCGATGTCGATTATCGCGTGGTCGAGATGCAGGGCTGGCAGCCCGAGGCCGCGCCCGGATATGGCTGGCCCACTGACCGGCTCTGGATCAATCCCAGCCCGAACGCGCCCAATGTGAACATGGCGCGCGCCTATGCCGGCACGGTGATGCTCGAGGGCACGACGCTGAGCGAGGGCAGGGGCACGACGCGCCCGCTCGAGATCTTCGGCGCGCCCGACATCAACGCGCGCGATGCCATCGCCAAGATGCACGCGCTTGCGCCCGATTGGCTCGCCGGCTGCGCCTTGCGCGAGATCTGCTTCGAGCCGACCTTCCACAAGCATGTCGGCCAGCTCTGCCACGGCGTGCATATCCATGCCGAGGGCAAGTTCTACGACCATCACGCCTTCCGCCCCTGGCGCGTGCAGGCGCTGGGCTTCAAGGCGATCCGCGCGCTCCATCCCGATTACCCGCTCTGGCGCGATTTCCCGTACGAGTACGAACTCGGCAAGCTCGCGATCGACGTGATCAATGGCGGCCCAGGCTTGCGCGAATGGGTCGATGATGCGGCTGCTCAGCCGGGCGATCTCGATTCGCTGACCAGGGCCGATGAGGCGGCCTGGTCCGAACTGCATGGGCTGAAGCTCTACTGATCCGCGACTGCGCGCGAGAAATCCGGCTGTTCAGCCATGTTCGGGCAAGAAAGCTTGCGGTTACTAAATTTTCACGCCCGCGCGCTATCCCGCACCCATGGGTGCAAAATTTCGCGTCACGGTTGATCCGCTCACGAATGTCGTTCGACATTATCTCGCGGACTTCTTCGAAGCGGCGGACGTCGAGAGGTACGCCGCCGCGCGCGATCTCGCGCACGAGCAATTGACGTGCGGGCCGAACGAGCATGTCACGCTGGTCGATATCCGCGACATGAAGATCCAGCCGCAGGACATCGTCGAGGCCTTTGGCGCGATGCTCGCGAACCCGCGCTACCATTCGCGCAGGCTGGCATTCGTCGTTTCGCTGTCGCTTGCGCGGATGCAACTCGTCCGCGCCAGCGAGGGCCGCGCGGGGCGGTTCTTCACCGATCCCGACGAGGCCGAGGCCTGGCTGATGGCGGCGGACGAAGCCAGGGCTCCATCGGTTTCCCGGAGCCAAAGGGCATTTGCCGCAGAAGGCGGAAGCAGGGCGGTTTCGGCGTGACGGCCGGTCATCACCTCATTTGACCGAAAGATAGGCGCGCGCCTCGTTGTGCGCGGTCGGGTTGTCCTGATTTTCCTCCGGCAGTTCGAGCGCGCGCTGGTACAGGCGGCGGGCGTCAGCGCGATCGGTGGCTGCGCTCGCAGGCAAGGCTTCGGCCCGCTCGAGATGGTTGCTCGCCGCCGACGCGCACAGTTCGGCGCTGGGGCGGGGCAGGTTGAGGCACGCCTGATCGAAGGTCATCACCAGCTGCTCGAGTTCGGTCGCGTTGAGCCGTGCTGCGGGCTCGTAGAGCCGCCAGCAATGCTCCTCCGACTCGGCCAGACACGCCTTGATATCGGCGAGAAACAGGAGGCCGCTATCGACCGAACGGATCGGCGGCGCAGCGCGCATCAGATCGGCGAGCTGGCTGCAATAGCCAAACTGCGCTGCGCAGGCGCGGTCGAGATAGTCAAGGCGCCGGTCCCAGCCTTCGGCGCTGGTATCGGCGCGGCGCACCAGATCGGCAGCAAGCGCGCAGCCGTGCATCGCGCCGCCGCTACAGGCCCGCTCGGCGAGCGCGGTGATCCGCGCCATGTCCCTGGGGCCAGGCTGGCCGAGCAGCCATTCCCCCAGCATCGCGCAGGCGCCGAGCCGGTTCGCCTCGCAGGCTGAATCGAGCGCGGGATCGACCGCCGCCTCGAACCGGGTTGCCAGCGCCGGATCGTGCACCGCAGAAGTCGATAGCCCGGTCAGCGCGCCGCCCTCGATACAGGCAGGGCCGAACTGCAATTCGAAACAGGCCCGGGAGAGGAGCGTCACCGCGCGCGGCGTGTCGATCATGCTGCTGTGGCTGGTCAGCATTGCCGCCAGACGGAGGCAGGCCAGCGGATTGCCCGCATCGCAGCCAGTGGTGAAAATGGTGCGCGCCCGGGTCCAGCGATCGGCGGCGAGCTTCAGGTCCTGGCGCTTGTCGTGACGGCTGGCCGCAATCCCGGCCTCCTGCTCGCACCCCAGCCCCAGTCCGCCATCGCAAGCCTTGCGAAAGGCGGCGGCGGCGGCATCGATATCAACCGGCTGGCCGACGGCGCGCGCGAGCGCCAGCCCGCGCACCAGGCATGCGTCGGGCTTGCCCCCGGCACAGGCCTGTTCGGACGCATCGACCTGGCTGTCCTCGATCACCGAACCGTTGGCCATGGTCAGTTGTGCCCGAACCGGCTGCGACATGCTGCAGAGAACAGCTCCAAATGCAGCCAGCCATAACGATATGCGCATGTTTCTCATTCCCGTCCGACGGTTGCACAAAGGCGATTGGCAAGGCTGCGTCAAGCCGGCGGCTCAACCCTATCGGATTGTCGGTCAAAGTTAACATGGATCAAGATTGACTATGCGTTCAGTAACTTGACGACCGGGTTTTGCACCGGCTCTTGATGCTGCACTGCACATTTCATTGGACGTCAGCCCGGTTGGACGCATAGACCTGTATCTGCGCAAGAGACGCGCACTGTGCCCGGCCCCTATCTGGCGCGCGATTCGGCGAAGCGGGAGCATCTGATGGATGAGGTTCAGGCTTCGCGCGTGAGCGAGGCGACCAATGCAGCGGAGCTCGGCGCGCTCTATGCCCGCGCGCCTCTGGGGCTTGGCCTGGTCAATCGCGAACTGCGCTTCGTCCGCGTCAATCCGGCGCTTGCGGCCATGAACGGATTTTCGCCCGAAGCGCATGTCGGCCGGAAGGTGTGGGACCTGTTGCCCGATCTG
>CAXRCQ010000164.1:0-2464 GCA_964228845.1 Blastomonas sp. | reverse complement strand
TGTGCATCGGCTCTGCCTGCTGGCGGGTCCGTACGAGCGACCTCTCGCCTTTGTCATTCCCTGCGATCAACTGGCATCAGTTCGCCTTTCCGCCTCTGCGGTCTTGAACAGCACGCCAGTTGACCGGGGCTCCGGCGAATCTGCTGGCCTCTCGATGCCGACAGAGTTTCAGCGGCAGCGCCTCGAACTGCTCTGTGACATCCTCGATCTCGCGGTGATTCCGGACGGCGTTCGAATGACCAGTCACGAACTTGCGCGCCAGCGCGTCTATCCCGGCCTGACGATCGGGCGGGGCGCGGAATGGAAGTCATCCTCCCACAGACGCCGGACGCAGCGCCTGATCGGCGAGGCCAGGGCCATGATGAACAGCGGATACCGCGCGCTGCTGGCGGGGAGGGGCGACAAAAACAAGCTCGATAATCTGCCGCTCCGGTGAACCGAAGAATGTCCGCCATGCTGCTCCAGCCGCCGCAAATCGCGCTGGTCCGCTCCGGTTACTGGAAGGAATGCCCAAGTGAACGCCTATTCCGGCCCCTGCTATCTGAAGACCCCCGATGCCGCGCTTCGGCTCGGGCTCTCTGCCAGAACCCTCGAAAAGCACCGCTGCTACGGCACCGGCCCCGAATATCGCAAGCTTGGCGGCAGGATCGTCTACGCCATCGAGGATCTTGATGCCTGGGCCGAAATCGGAAGGCGATCCTCCACCTCCGATCCGGGCAAGGGCACCATCCATCCTGCGCGTCCGGTGCGCCGATGATGCGCCATCTTGATGAAACGCTGCGCGCGATCGTCGCCTCAGACTGCCCTTCGCACGCGGCGGACGCGCTTCGCAGACATCTGTCCTGCGACTTTGCCGCTGCCGGGGAAAAACTGTGAAGCTGCCATTCGCCTTTGGTCGCCAGAGCGGTGCCGACGCGTCGCTTACCGAAGTGCGGCTGACATGGATCGAGGGCCGCTGCGAACATACGCTGCGCTTCGGGCGGGTCGCGCATGAGCGGATCGCCGGCGAGCACAGCCGCATCCTTTCCTTCCGTCCCGACGCGGTGTTCGCGCTGGTCCGGCGCATTTCCAGTGACTTCGGCCCGACCTGCTGCAGCCTTTCGGTCGTGCAGGCTGCAAAAGCCGGGCAGGTCAGTGCGCCCATCGCTTCTGTGATCGCAGGCGGCGAAGGTCTGCTCCATGTCGAGAACCTGGCGCATGTTTCGCAGGTGCTTGAAATGGTCGATGCGATGGAGGCCGACGGCATCGATCCATGCGATGCATCACCCGACCATTGGCGCGATGTTGCTGCCAGGCTGAACGATGGACGCCAGATCAGGCCCTATACCCGCGCACGCCACGCTTCATGGCTTCAGCGCAGCAGGACCGGGCGATGAACGCGCGCTGGCTCCGCAGAACCTGCGTGCTGGCAGGACTGTTCAGCAGCGCCTTTGCAGCAATCGCCTGTCTCGAACCGCGTCCCCGCCTTTTGTGGAACGCCAGTCCGAGCGCTCCGGTCGGCCTCTATCTGGTCGATGACTTCGTCCTTCCGCGTCGCGGGGATCTGGTTGTTCTGACGCCCAAAGCGGCGATCGCGCGACTGATCGAGGAGCGCGGCTATCTGCCAACCGGCGTGCCGCTGCTCAAGCATATCGCTGCACTGCCCAGTCAGTCGGTTTGCAGACGAGGCGCCAAGGTGTCGGTCGATGGCAAGACCATGTCTGTCGCCCGGCCGCATGACAGGATGGGGCGTACCATGCCTGTCTGGCAGGGATGTCGATGCATTGGCGCTGACGAACTGTTTCTGCTGAACCCGGCCGCTGACAGCCTCGATGGACGATATTTCGGGCCTGTCGCGTCTTCCAGCATCATCGGGATCGCCCGGCCCCTGCTCACCCGCTCGCGCCCCGGTGCGCCGCTGCGCTGGCTCCCGGAACCCGAGTTGAACCATGCCACCACAAGAAACGAGGAGCATTTGCCATGATCATCGGCACGTTCGGATTTGATCAATCCCGATATTCCGGGCGACTGTCCACGCTCGGCCTCGATGCACAGATCACGATTGTGCCAGCCGAACTCGACAGCAGCGAGAATGCGCCCGACTGGAAGGTGCTGAACGGCAGCGCTGACACCGGCGCCGAGATCGGGGCAGGGTGGAACCGCAGCGGCAAGCGCGCCGGAAACTATATTGCCTTGCAGCTCGACGATCCCGGCTTCGTTCAGCCCCTGCGGGCGATTCTCGTTCAGGCAGGAAGCAGTGACGACGCCTGGAATCTGCTCTGGTCGCGCTCGAAGACCCGTGATCCGAGATAGGTCATGGCCAGCAGAAAGCATGATGTTGGCGTGCGGATAACCGCCTTGATTGCAGCGGGACTGCAGATCGGGATGCTTGCCGCGTGCCCGGCATATGCAGCCGAACTGCAGAGCCAGCCCCTGCCTGCTGCGGTACCCGCCCCGGCATCGGCACCCGCTGAACCGCATCCCT
>CAXRCQ010000163.1:0-14661 GCA_964228845.1 Blastomonas sp. | reverse complement strand
CTGCGCTATGGCGCCATCACGCTCACCGTCCACGACGGCAAGCTGGTGCAGATGGACGTGACCGAACGCCAGCGCTTCAGCTGAGCTCTCCGGCGCTCCTCCAGCAGAAGGGACCGCATGTGCCGGACCTTGGAATACTGAATCCGTTCGATATCTTGCCTTACATCCTGGTCGGCTTCGCCGCGCAGATGGTCGATGGCGCGCTGGGGATGGCCTTCGGCGTCATCTCCAGCACGCTGCTGGTCTCGGTGCTCGGGGTGCCGCCTGCCCAGGCGTCGGCAGGGGTGCATCTGGCCGAGGTGTTCACGACCGGCGCGTCTGGGCTGAGCCATGCCTGGCACCGCAATATCGACTGGGGGCTGTTCGCCAGGCTGGTACTTCCAGGCGTGGGCGGTGGCATATTGGGGGCCTATGCGCTGGCCAATATCGACGCGGGCGTGGCGCGGCCACTGGTCATGGCCTATCTTGCCGGTATCGGGCTGGTGCTGCTCTATCGCGCATGGCGTTTCCCCGCGCCCAAGTTTCAGGACCCGCGCGTGGTGGCGCCATTGGGTGCCGCCGGTGGCTTTCTCGATGCCGCAGGCGGCGGCGGATGGGGACCGGTGGTCACCTCCAATCTGTTGATCCAGGGTGGCGAGCCGCGCAGGATCATCGGAACGGTCAGCGCGTCCGAATTCTTTCTGACCGTCTCGATCTCGGTCACCTTTATTCTGACCCTGGGCTTCGAGGCCTTTACCACCGCAACCATCGGCCTGCTGATCGGCGGGGTCATCGCCGCTCCTTTCGGCGCGATCCTGGCCAAGAATGTCCGCCCGCGCACGCTGCTGTTCATGGTCGGGTCAGTGCTGACCGTCACGAGCATCTACAGCATCTGGAAGGCCCTGGGCTGAACGCGGCCGGTCACAGCTCTTCGCGCACCTGGGCATAGGCCATGGCCGCGAATATCACCGTGCCACCGATCACATTGCCGACCAGCGCCGGGAGAATCCCGCCGAGCACGACTTCGACCGGGCCCATCTCGCCTTTCAGCATGACGATGAACAACTCGGTCGACCCCGCCACGACATGCGAAAAGCCGCCCAGGCCGATCATATAGGTGACGATCATGATCATCAGCACCTCGCCAGCGCTTTCGATGCGTGGCAGCATCCAGACCAGAGCGGCGATCATGAACCCCGCCGGCATTCCCCACAGCAGGTGATCGATCGGCGCGACCTCGGCATAATGGCGCGACACGCTGAGGACGCCGGACATCTGCAGCGGCGGGATGATACCGGCATGGACCATCAGAACGGCCGCCAGCAGACAGCCGGTCATGTTGGCGGCAAAGACAATACCCCAAAGCCTTGCCGTCTGGTTGAGTCGCGACATCGACGGAAAGGCCAGAAGCGGCAGGATCGGTGTGACCGTGTTCTCGGTAAAGAGCTGCATGCGGCCCATAATCACCACGAGAAAACCTACTGCATAACCCAGGTTAGTGACAGCAGGAGCCCAGGCAGTATCCGGAAGCATGGCGGTCAGGATGCCCTTGCACAGGATCGACAGACTGATCGCCAAGCCGGCCCCGACTCCCGACCACCACAAGGCGGAAAAGGAGCGGGCGAGTTCATGGCGTCCCGACCGGCTGATCGCCCGGTAGATCAGCGCCGTCGTGACATCGGCCAGTTCGTCGAGCGCGGGCTCTTCGGCCTTGCGCTTGTTGTTTCGTGCCATATGCCCCCCGTTTGAACGCGCGTATCGTGCTGAAACGCGCAGCGCGAGGGTTCGTTGCCGCCCTAGAAGCTGACCTTCGGCGCAGCACCCACAGTGGCGCGTTCTTCGCTGCCCAGTTCCCAGAAGCCCTGCGGCTTGAATCCCAGCGCCCCTGCAAACAGCACGGCGGGGAAGGATTCGATTCCCGTGTTATAGTCGGCGCTGGCGGCATTGTACGCGCGGCGGGCAGCGGCGAGCTTGTCCTCGACATCGGCCAGTTCGTGCTGCAGCGTCTGGAAGTTGGTATTGGCCTTGAGATCCGGATAGGCCTCTGCCAGCGCGAACAGGTTCTTCAATGCGCCGCCAAGCGCCATTTCCGCGCCCTGTGCCTCTGCCGGGCCACGCGCTGCGAGCGCATGACCTCGTGCTGCGATGACCGCTTCGAGCGCGGTCTTTTCGTGGGCGGCATAGCCTTGCACCGTGCTGACGAGATTGGGAATCAGGTCGTGCCGCTGGCGCAGCCCGGCATCGATATCGGCCCAGCCCTGACGGCAATTGGCGCGCAGCGCCACCAGCCGGTTGTAGATCAGGATCACCGCCAGCAGGACGATGACGACGATGCCGAGTATGATCCATTCCATAGACAGTCCCCCAATCAACGGCCTAGCATTATCATGGCACTACAGGCGGGGGAATGCCGGTGATCACAATACCCGATGTCGACACCTTGCTGGCCGGCGATCTGGGCCAGTGGCTGCAGGGGCAGACAAGCGCGCGCGAGGAGGCAAAGCGCAAGGCCGCAAAGCGCATGGCGGGCGGAATGATCCTGGGCGCGCCGTTCCTGCTCGGCTTTTTCTGGGACGGGTTCTGGGGACAGGCGGTCGGATTTGTCGGCCTCGCCATCATTGCCATCGGCTTCACCCTGGGCGGCATCATCCGTCAGAACATGGTGAAGACGCTCAAGCATGAGATGAATCGTACGCTCGCGCAGACCCTGGGGATCGCATATGATGCGGCGGCGCGTTTTGGCGATGAATTCGATCTCGCCTGCGCCTATGACATTTTGCCCGCCTATACGCGCAAGACCTGCGAGGACATGTGGCATGGCGAAATGGCGGGCACGCGCTTCCGGCTTTATGAAGCCAGGTTGATCCAGCGGCGCGGATCGGGGAAGAACCGGCGTGACGTCACCGTCTTCAGCGGTGTCATCCTCACCATCCGTTTCGCGCGCGAGTTCCATGGCGTCACCCTGATCGAGCGGCAGCGCCTGCGCATGGCGCTGTTCGGTGACAGCCAGACCAAGAACGGCACGAAACTGGATCGGGTGAAGATGGTCGATCCGGGGTTCGAGAAGACGTTCGACGTTTATGGCAGCGATCCGGTAGAGGCGCGCTATCTGGTGCATCCTGCCTATTGCGAGCGGCTGTTGGCGCTGGAGGAGCGGTTCGAAGGCAAGAGCCTTAAGGCGCTGTTTCACAAGGGCGATGTTGTGGTGACGGTGAACAGCAAGAACCTGTTCGAGAGCGCCTCGCTCGATCCGGCGCGCGACCGCGAATTGCTGGCGCGGACGATCGAGCAGTTCCGCACGCTGGCGGAGATGATCGCGAGCCTGAACGAGAGGCGAAGGGAAGCGGCTGCGAACTGAACCGTCCCCCGGCTTTCGCCGGAGACCGTCAGGGAAAGGGCGTCAAAGCCCCATGATCGCCGCAGCGATCCAGCGTTCCTCGGAACGTAATATGCCCCACGCGCGGGCAGCCGCGCGGCTGTCCATGACCTCCACGCCTATGCCCCGTTCCTCAATCGCGCGGATGAAGGCGCGGGGAGGGTGGGTCATCACCGAACCGGTGCCGAGCAGCATGAATTCCGGCAGCGGATCGAGGCTGAGCACCTGATCCATTGCGCCGATATCCAGCCCCTCGATCGCTGGCGCATGCCAGGGCATGGCTGAAACCGGTGTGAGCACCAGACTGCCATCGACGCGACGCTGGCCCAGATTGTCGCCGTCCAGCTTGAACCCGTGCGGCGTGAAACCGGTGATGACCGGGCCGGAAGCACGCGGGTCCTGAGAGAATTCGGCCATGGTTCAGGCGATCAGGGCTTGGCGCCCATGCCTTCCTTCAGCTTGGCTTCCGCCTTGTCGGCCTCGCTCTGCTGGGGCACGAAGCTGTGCGGCCCCACGCCCAGCCAGACCAGGATCGGGTTGGCCATGTAGATCGACGAATAACAGCCGACGAACAGGCCAAGCGTCATGGCAGCGGTGAAGCCGAAGATCACGCCGGGACCGATCAATAGCAGCGCGAGCAGCGCCATCAGCATGGTCAGCGAGGTCATCACGGTGCGCGACAGCGTCTCGTTGGTCGACAGGTCGAGCAGCGAGATCATGTCCATCTTGCGATATTTGCGCAGGTTTTCGCGCACGCGGTCGAACACTACGATCGTGTCGTTCAGCGAATAGCCGATGATGGTCAGCAGCGCCGCGATGATGTTGAGATTGAACTCGAGCTGAGTGAGCGCGAAAAAGCCGAAGGTGATCGCGACGTCATGGAACAGCGCGAACAGCGCGGCAACGCCGAACTGCCATTCGAACCGGAACCAGATGTACACTGCGATCGCCAGCATCGCGAACACCAGCGAATAGACGCCGGTGGTCAGCAGTTCTTCCGACACCTTGCCCGACACCGAATCGACCCCGTCGATCCGCGCGCCCTGCGCCGCATATTCCTGGGTGATCATCGTGGTCACGCGCTTGGTGACCGCATTGATCTCGTCAGGATTGTCGCCGGAAAGGCGCATGCGGACCGATACCTGATTGGGCTGGCCGAAGCGCTGGATGGTCGATTCGCCGAGATTCAGCGCCTCGATATCCTCGCGCAGTTCGCCCACCGGCGCTTCGGCCACCTTGTCGAAGGTCACCTGGATCATCTGCCCGCCGACAAAATCGACGCCAAGATTGAGCCCGCGCACGCCGACCAGCACCAGCGACGCGATGATCGACAACAGGCTGATCGTCATCGCCAGCTTGCGCCAGCGCAAGAAGCGGAAATTGGTGTTGTCGGGAACGAGCTTGAGGAGCTTCATGAGATCAAGCCTTCCTTAAATATGCAGTTCGCGCGGACGTTCGCGCTTGACCCACAGCGCGACGAACATGCGCGTCACATAGACCGCGGTCCAGACCGAGGTGACGATGCCGATCATCAGCACCACGGCAAAGCCGCGCACCGGGCCGGAGCCGAACAGGAACAGCAGCACCGCCGCGATGACATTGGTGATGTTGGCGTCATAGATCGCGCGCGAAGCTTCGGTATAGCCGACCTCGATCGCCTGGATGATGCGCCTGCCGTTCTTGCGTTCCTCGCGGATGCGTTCGTTGATCAGCACGTTGGCGTCGACCGCAGCGCCGATGGTGAGCACGAAGCCGGCAATGCCAGGCAGCGTCAGTGTCGCGTTCATCAGCGCCATGATGCCCAGGATGAGCAGGATGTTGAGGACCAGCGCGATGTCGGCATAGACGCCGAACCGGCCATAGGTGATGATCATGAACGCCAGAACGGCCAACGTCCCGATCCCGCCGGCGATCAGGCCGAGCTGGATCGATTCGGCACCCAGGTCCGGCCCGACCGAGCGTTCTTCCACGACCTTGAGTTCGACCGGGAGCGCGCCCGAGCGCAGCGCGATGGCGAGCTGGTTGGCGCTTTCGGTGGTGAAGCTGCCCGAAATCTGGGCGGAGCCGCCGAGGATCGGTTCGTTGATATTGGGGGCGGAAAGCACCTCGCCATCAAGAATGATGGCAAAGGGCTTGTTGACATTTTCCTGCGTCAGCCGGGCGAAGCGCGCGCCGCCATCGCGGTCGAAGGTGATCGACACCACCGGCTCGTTGGTCTGGGGGTCGAAACTCGCCTGGGCGTTGGTCAGCTTGTCGCCCCGGATGCCGCCCAGACGGCGCACCGCGATCGGCGTGCCACCGGCCGGGTTGGTCGGATAGGGTACGATCTCGCTGCCCACAGGCGCGCGGCCTGCGGCAATATCCTCGGGGCTGGCTGTCTGGTCGACCAGCTTGAATTCCAGCTCCGCCGTCTGGCCGAGCAGGTCCTTGAGTGCCTGGGGATCGTCAAGGCCGGGCACCTGCACCACGATGCGGTTGTCGCCCTGGCGGATGATGGTCGGCTCGCGCGTCCCCATCTCGTCGATGCGCTTGCGGACCACCTCGGTCGCGGTTTCCATCGCCTGGTCGAGCGCCTGGGTAAGGCCCGCCTCGGTCGGAGTGAGCACGATGCGGCTAGTATCGCGCACCTCGATATCCCAGTCACGCTGGCCGGTCAGCCCTGCGCCGGAGGTCAGCGGCAGGATGAGCTCGCGTGCGGCATCGACCTGCGACACGTCTCGCACCAGAAACGAAAGCTTGCCACCTTCGCGCGAGATATCCCCGATACCGATGCGCGGCCTGGCGTTGCGCATCGCCGCGCGCACGGTCTCTTCCATGTTCTGCAGGCGCTGAACGGCGACGTCCTTGGGGTCGCCCTCCAGCAGGATATGGCTGCCCCCGGAAAGGTCGAGGCCCAGATTGACCTTTTCCTGCGGCAGGAAGGAGGGATAATATTTCGCCGCGCTCTCAGGCAGCAGGCTGGGAATGGCCATCAGCACGCCAAAGGCGAGCAACAGACTGATCGAGATGGTTTTCCAGCGCGGAAAATCTAGCATTCTTATCGCTTCCTTGGCAGTGCTGGCTCAGGCATTGCGGCTTGTCCGCTCGCCCGAGTGCTGGCCGGATGTGCGCGCCATATATTGATGCGCGCAACAGGCGGCAAGGCGGCAGGTCGTTCCCGCTCGCCGTTCAATCGTTGGCGGGCGCACCGCCGGGCTGAACGACATCGCTGAGCGTCGCCTTGACCGCGCGCACCTTGGCACCGCCCAGGTCGATTTCGACATAGGCGTCGTCCACCTTGGTGACCTTGCCAACCAGACCGCCGCCGGTGATCACCTGATCGCCGCGCTTCACCGCTTCGATCTTGGCCTTGTGCGCCTTCATCTGGCGCTGCTGCGGACGGATGATGAGGAAATAGAAGATTGCCAGCAGCGGCACGAACATCAGCAGCTGGGTCCATGCCGGAGCGGCGCCGGGGGCGGCAGCGGCCAGTGCAAGCAAGAGGGTCGAGTCCATGGGCAGTCATTTCCGGATGTCTGAAAGGAATAGTGTGAGCGCCAGGCCGATGTTCAGCCGGTCGCAGCGATGCGCGCGCCTATCACCATCGGGCGGACAAGGCAATTGGCGATGGCCCGGCACAGATGTGCGGGGAGCACCCCTTCCGGGCTGGCGCTCGCCAGCAAGCCCGAAACATGCATCCAGTTGCCGATATTAACATCGGTGACCTCCATGAATAGATGTGGGTATTCATGGCAAACAGATCGAAAAATATGAGGATGCTGCAAGTACGGGTCCGTCTCTCTGGCACTAACCTATGTATGTCTCTACGAGGAATCTGGCGTGTTGGGGAACAATTGGTCGTCACCGTGTGTAGGTAACATGTGAGCGCCTGCGGACGGGCGTTGCACGTCACCTTCAAGACAGGAGAAACATCATGAAAAGATTCATGCTTCTCGCTGCGGGTGCGGCATTGACGACCGCAACCCCGGCTCTTTCCCAAAGCACCACTGCGGCCCTGGACAGCCGGGCCAGCTGGTTCGAAATGGCGGATCGCAATGATAATGAGCATCTCTCGCGCGAGGAATTCCGCGATTTCCGCTTCAACACCACCACGCACAGCGGGCTGGCCTATCATGGCTATCATGGCGCCCTGCAGCCGGTGGTCGATCGATCGTTCAGCGAGTTGGACCGCGACAGCAACGGCATGATTTCTGCAACCGAATTTGCCAATGCGCCGACGCTGGCCCAGAATCGTCGCAACCGCATGCACATGCAGGCCAGCGGCAAGGCTGGCACCGCCGACAGCTATCGCCACAACATGCAGGCGATGCAGGACTATGGGCAGGACAGGATGGCCAGCGCCAGCGGCTGGTGGAACCCCAGCTATGCAACCGCAACCTATTACATGACCGTGAACAAGGTTGATGCGGATGAACTCAACGGTCAGCCGGTCAACAATCTGATGGGTGAACGCGTCGGAACCATCGATCGGATCGTGCGCACCCGCGACGACAACCGCTATTATGCGATGATCGACCTCGACGGGACCGATTTCTACACCACCCGGCGGCCGGTGGCCGGGGTCCCGCTGGATGACGTGATGCTGTTCCGTAACGGGTCGTCCATCTTCCTATCGACCCGCGGTGAAGATCATCTGCGCAATGCCCCTGCCGAGACCATCGAAAATTTCGAGACCGTCGATACGCTTTATCAGAGCTGAGCAGCGAGCAGCCCGAAAAGCCCGACCCCCGCCGGTCGGGCTTTTCCTTGCCTGCAGCACGAGTTGATCAGGTGCCAGAAGCCAGAGGAGGCCAGCCATGAGCGAGACCGCATGGGTCCACTTCGCCGCCCGCATCATGGAGACGGTGGGGACCGGAATGATCGTCGCCGGGTCCTTTCTGGCGCTCACGCTTTTCCTCATCGGAATGGTCCGCCGGTCCGCACCGGTCGATACGCTGGTGGCTTCGCTGCGCTCCAATCTCGGCAGCGCCATCCTGCTCGGCCTGGAATTCCTGGTTGCCGGGGACATCATCAATACCGTGGCGATCGAGCCGACACTGCAAAGCCTGCTCGTGCTCGGGGGGATCGTGCTGATCCGCACCTTCCTCAGCTTCTCGCTCGAAGTCGAGATCGAGGGGCGATGGCCCTGGCAGAAACAGGGCCGAAAGGCCGCCGCAGCCGCTGACCAGGAGCAATAGCGGCATTCTTCATTGGCCACGGGTACGGGTCGGCATCCAATGTGCGCCGACCCCGTCGATCATTTCTCTCAACCCGCGCCTGCGATCCCCGCACGGCGGCCTGCCGCGCTCTGCCTGGTGGGCTGGCGCTGTCTGCTGGGGCGCGGCTGCCTCTCGCCCGACGGGCAGCAGCGCTGGACTGCGTCGCAGATCGCCTCATGCGCGGCATGCGATCGCGGAAAGGTCATGTGCGCACAGGCAATTTCGATCTGGTGGTCGCTTTCGTCCGGAGCACCGCGCGCAGCAGGGGCGGGGATCACGCCGTCGCAGGCCGACCAGATGGCGACGGTTGGGACGGGCGGTTTTTCGGAGAGGTTGCAGACAATCGGCAGGGCCGACACGCTATGGCCAGCAACCCATTTATAGACGCGCGCGACCAGCGTTGTGCTGATATCGCCCGAAAAGGGGCTTGCCAGCGATATCACGGCGGCGACGCGCTGCGGGGCGATCTTGGCATATTCCCGCGCGATCAGCCCGCCAAGGCTCCAGCCGACCAGCACGATCGGCGCGTCGTCATGGCGCTGGATGCTGCGAACCCTGGCATCGACACGTTCGAGCAAGTCCGCCGTCGCGCCATTGTTGCGCCCCAGCTTCCAGCGATGGACGCGATAGCCGCGCGCTCGCAGGGCCAGGCGCAGCGGCAGCATGGTCCGGTCATCGGCCATCAGACCGGGGATTACCAGCACGCGCACCCCGTCGCGCCCGCCTGCCCTGGGCCGATCGTCCAGGCCGTACGGAAAATAGCCTCGAGCGAAATACCATAATTCCCGCATGAAATAGCCCATGGCCTGCAGACCATCGCGCCGGGAATGGAGATGGCGGCGGGCCGTTTCGCGGGCGCAGGCAAGAGCGGTGCGGGCGCTGGCGAGTTGAAACACGGCGGTGGCTCGATCCTCGTTGCAGAGCAGCGTCCCCATGGTCGCAAGGACCATCGGGCCGGGTTGTCAGGCGTGGCGGTAATGCCGGTAATACGCAGGGCAGGGCGATATCGATCCATCCTGTCCGGGGTTTGCATCGGCCCGGCTTGGCGCTGCTGTGCCCTCGAGTTGCAAACCGGGGTTGCCAAGCGCGCCGCATCGCCATATAGGCGCGCTTCGCTTTTGCCGCAGGCGCGGCTGAAGCCCAAGGTCGGGACGTAGCGCAGCCTGGTAGCGCATCACACTGGGGGTGTGGGGGTCGGAGGTTCGAATCCTCTCGTCCCGACCAATTCTTCCGCTAAATCCGTGCGGATAATCAGCCGAACTGTTCCGTCTCGATCGTGCGCTGCATCGCCTCGCTATAGCGCGGACCGCTGACGGTGCGTTCGTTGATCAGGTCGTCGATGCGCGCCGCAGCATCGGCGGGGATGGTCCAGTCCCTGCGCGCAAAATTCTCTTCCATGTGTGCGATGGAGGCGGTGCCGGGGATGGCGACGACATGCTCGCCGCGCGAGAGCACCCAGGCGAGCGAAAGCTGCGCGGGGGTGACCTCCAGCTCTGCGGCAATCGCGTTGAAGGCTTCTGCCAGCGCGCGGTTCTTGGGCCAGTTGTCGGCATTGAAACGCGGCATCCCGCGGCGCAGGTCCTTTTCGGTCAGCGCGTTCGCATCGGTGACGCCATTGGCGAGCACGCCACGCGCGACGGGCGAGAAGGCGACGAAAGTCGTGCCGAGCTCGGCACAAGCGTCCAGCACCGCGATCTCCGGCTCGCGCGTCCAAGGCGAATATTCGGTCTGCACGGCGGCGATCGGATGTTCCTTCGCCGCGCGTCGCAGCGTCTCTGCCGACATCTCGGACAGGCCGATGCTGCCGATCTTGCCCTGCCTGACAAGATCGGCCATCGCGCCCACCGATTCCTCGATCGGCACGTCGCGGTCGCGCCGGTGCATGTAATAGAGATCGACATGGTCGGTCTGCAGCCGTGTCAGCGACTCATCGATGCAGCGGCGAATGGTCTCCGGGCGGCAGTTGACCCCGCGCTTCTCGCCCTCGATCACGATCCCCATCTTGGTCGCCAGGAAGAACTCCTTCCGCCGTCCTTTCAGAGCCTCGCCGATCAGCGTCTCATTGTGGCCCAGGCCATAGATATTGGCGGTGTCGAGATGGTCATAGCCGATATCCAGCGCGCGGTGGAGCAGGGCGGTCGCTGTCTCGCGCGACGGCAGGGTGCCGTAGCCCCAGCTCAGCGACATGCAGCCAAGGCCGATGGGGCTGACGGGACGGTTGTTGATCGTGCGGCTGGTCACTGACTATGTTTCCTGTGAATTGGAGAGCAAAAGCCCCTTCAGGTGCTGCGCTGGCACAACAGCCAAGTGCGGGTCAAGCCGCTGATTCGGGCGAGGGGGTGGCTGTGGGGTGATAGCGGCGATATCGGCGCCGCACCGGTCCTTTTGTCGGTTGGGCGGCGTCGGGCCCCGCATTGGAGCGGACGCGGCGCGGGGCGATGGCGGAAGAAGTTAAGTAACGGAAATATATGCCAGTTTGGCAAAGGAAAATGCCTGCAAGGGGAATCGCGTTCGCGCGATCGTGATCTTCTGCTTGTACATTCGTCCGTGCGGCTTTGCGCAGCATAAGACACCTTGGCTGCCAATATTTTATCCTCTTTTCCGCCCCTCACAAACCGGCTATATGCACGGTTCCCAAGGGTGCGGGGGAAAGGGGTCGGGCCGGTAGCGGCGTGTCCTTCCTGCGCCAGTGCAAGAAATACATCTTGCCAGAGTCCCTAGGGTGTCGATACAACGCGGGCTCTTGTTTCCGCAACGAAGGGGAAAAGTACCATGAAGTCCATTCTCAAGCTGAGCCCGGTTTTCGCCGTCGCTGGCGTCCTCGCTCTCGCCGCTTGCTCGCCGGAAAAGGCTGAAGAAGCCCCCGCCGAAGAAGCCACCACCGAAGCTCCCGCTGAAGAAGCCATGGAAGCTCCGGCCGCTGAAGGCGCCGAAGCTGGCATGGAAGCCGGTATGGAAGCTGGCGCCGAAGCCGGTGCTGAAGCTGGTGCCGCCGCTGGTGCCGAAGCTGCTGCTCCGGCCGACGCTGCCGCTGCTCCGGCTGAAGAAAAGAAGTAAGCTTCACGCTCGCTTCGCCTAAACAAGGCAAAGTCTTCAAAGACACCCGGCAGCCCCATGGGTTGCCGGGTGTTTTCGTTTGGGCGAGCGACAGATCATGATTTCTTCACCTGTGTTTACGCCCGCTTAGGCAGTTCGCGTTACAATCCGCGTCGATCAAACCCTTGATTGCCTCCCCCCAGGCGGTCCGGGAGCAGGGCGAAGGGCGCTGGAGAACGCAGATGGCAGCATCAACCGGCAGGCAAAAGGTGGATCGCGCGTCTGCACCCGATCGCCGCTATGCCATCCGCATCAACGTGCATATCGAGGCAGAACTCATCGACCAGGTGCGCCGCCAGTGCACGGTGACGTTGACGAATCTGTCGATCACCGGCTGTCGGTTCGAAACCGATCATGTCCTTCGCGTGCCTGCGCCCATCACCCTCATGATCGAAGGCGTCGATCCGATTGCAGGCGAGATTGTCTGGGCGGAAGGCGGCCTGGTCGGCTGTCACTTCACCGAGGCGCTGAGCCCGACGATCTGCAACCGCATCATCCGCACCTTGCGCGAGCGTCAGGAACGCGGCTGAGCTCCGAGTATCGCGCAGAAATGCCGATGCAATTCATCGGCGTTGCGCGGCCAGGTGAAATTGGCCACGGTCGCGCGCACCCGCTCTGGCTCAGCCCGGGAAGCCAGCACCTCGCGAATGGCGCCGGCAAGCGCTTCCGGGCGCGGCTCGGCGATGCGCCCTGCGACCGGATCGATCAACAGCTCGCCCGCGCCGCCCGCATCGCAAATGACAATGGGCGTGCCGCAGGCCAGCGATTCGACCCAGGCATTGGCCAGCCCCTCCGATCTTGACTGCAGTACCATCGCGTCGGCTGCAGCGAGCCAGCGCGGAAGCTCGTCGTGCGGCACCGAACCTGCGAAGATCACCCGGTCCTGCACCCCCAGCCTTTGGGCCAGTGCACGATAGCTGGCTTCCTGATCGCCGCTGCCCGCCAGCACCAGCGTGAAGTCTGCAAGGGCAGGCAGCGCCTCGATCACCAGATGCTGGCGCTTGCGGGCAATGAGCGCGCCGACGGTGATCAGCATTGGCCCGGAAACACCCTGTTCGGCGCGAAGACCGTCATCGGGCCGGGGAGCGAACCGCTCCTGGTCGCATCCCGTATAGTGCACGCGGATCCTGTCGGCGGGCATCCCCAGCGCGATCATGTCCTGCCTCATCGCCGCCGATACCGCAAGCAGGCCCGCGGCTTCCTGCCCGGCGCGCAGCACCGGGCCGCGAGTCTTTGGATCAGTTCCCCAATGATGGATGTCTGCGCCGCGCGCCTTGACGGAATAGGGGATGCCCAGCCGCTGCGCGAGTTCGCGTGCTGCCGGGCCATCGGGATAGAAGAATTCCGCATCGATCAGGTCGAAGGGCTGCTCGCGGTGCAACTTCCGCACCAGCGGCCAGATTGCCCGAACCATCTGCTGCGGCTGCAGATGGCTGCCGGGGCCGGGCAAATGCAGGAAATGCGGGCGATAGACGTTCAGCCCATGCCAATCTTCCCGGAATGGCAGCTGCGCGATGGAGCGATAGCGCGGGTGGCGCGACAGCGGCCAGGGCGGAAGCGCCTGCGGGCTGATGACGGTTATGTCGATGTCCTCGCGCTCCGCCAGCATCGCGGTCTGGCGCTCCACGAAAATCCCGAAATTCGGGCGTGCGGCATGGGGAAAAAGCGTGGCGAGGGTCAGGATGCGCATGGCGCGTCCGCTCTTACAACGGACGGATTAACGTTTCTGCCACCGCAAGCCAGGGTGGGTCGTTCACCACCTGCTGGCGCGAACCCGGGCCGGGGGGCAGGATCTGCATCCTTCCGCCATCGCGCGCGATGAGCCGTCCGAAGATGAACCGCCCGGCGGGGCGCGGGACGAGCACGTCGCGGTTGAGCGCCGTTGCCAGGTCCGCCGCTTCGACCCTGCGCAGCCACAGCATGTCGCCGCTGCGATATTCGCCGATGCTGCCCGTCACCCGCACTGCGACAAGATTGTCGGCCGGAACCGGCGGCAGCGCGCGTTCGGTCCGGGTCGGTGCCCGCGCGCCATCGGCAGCAAGCAGCGCAGCGATGGGCAGGTCCGAAGCGGCGGAACTGCTGACCAGCGCGCTCGACTCCACCTCCAGGGCGGCGGCAATGCGGTTCAGCCAGTCGAGCGAAAGCGTGCGGGTGCCGGTTTCCAGGCGTCCGATGGTCTGGGCGGTCGTCGGCGGATCGCAGCGCTGCGCCACCTCTTCCAATGTCAGGTTGCGGGCGCGGCGTACATCGCGAATGCGGTTGATCATGGAATGCGATCCTAACCAATATGGATAATTCACTTTCCTACATTCCAACCGCTATGGCAAGCCTGTCGTCCTTCACGAACCATCAGGGGTGAATATCATGGCAAGGGAACGGACGATGAGTGCGATCAGGGAAGAGGCGGGCAGGCTGCTGGCCGAACGGATGATCGACGGCGAGACGGTCGGACGTCGCGTGCAGGGTGCACGGAGACCGGCGCGGTCGGTCACCATCAACCTCGCGGAATCGCCGCTTGGCTGGCTGCTCGCGCGCGGCCTTATCGAGGAGCGCCAGTTCGATGCCGGGGAGAAGCTGCGCGCCGACTGGGAGCGCGCCAACCTTGCACCGTCGCTGACGATGCGCTGGGATTCCGCGCCGCGATCGGGAAATCGCCGGGGCAGCGACGATCATCTCGAACCCACCGAGCGCCAAGCCGCTGCCCGCCAGCGCTTCGACGCGGCGATGACCGCGCTGGGCCGCGACCTCAACGACATTGCCTGGCGGGTCATCTGCTCGGGCGAGGCCATGCCGGTGGCCGAAAAGGCGCTGGGCTGGCCGGTGCGGTCGGGGCGGTTGGTGCTGCGGCTGGCGTTAGACCGGCTGGCGGATTTTTATCGCCTGCCGGGGTAAGCGGGCCGGCCCTTCCGGATCGCTATCCCATCGCCTCGACCTGCTCGGCCAGCTCCAGCCAGCGCATCTCCGCTGCGTCCTTCTCGTCGCACGCCTTTTCGATCGCCTTGGTCAGCGCAG